>NZ_JAFCTF010000003.1:0-218841 GCF_049895885.1 Acinetobacter sp. TSRC1-2 | reverse complement strand
AATTCTTCGGTAAATTAAAAAGATTGGAATGAATCAAGCTGTCTTCAACATGCCGTACAATTCTTGAGGCTGTTGGCTCTGAAACTCCGTAACTTGTAGCCACATGAAATAATGTTCGGTATTCCCGCCAATAGCTCAAACAGAGAAGAATCTGATCTTCCACGCATAACTTGGATGGTCTACCTTTAGCAGGAATACGCTCCTGCAATTGCTCAACCATCAAATAGAAAGTTGACCATGAGATGCCAGTGTATCGCTTGAACTGTGTTTCAGAAAGCTTTTTTAAATCGATGTATTTCATCCGTAGATTATGCACGAATGCTAAAAATTCTGGGGTACAAATATAAATCAAAAAGAAGATCATTTTTTGATTTATGAAAGAGATCTATTATTAGATTTTATAACATCATTATTGCCATATTTGACTGATTTAATTTTTATACCTTTGGGTAGGCAATATCTCTACTTCTGAAAGGTCAAAATGAGAACATCAAAATATATTTTGAGTTCGCAAGAAAACCTTTTTGTTTCCCATAAACAACATCCTGAGCCAGTTTTAAGCACTGCTTTAAAATGCAGCGCAAGGAATGGGAAACGTGTGGCATCCATGCCACACTCATGAATCCAATACTTGTTAAAATCTATTTTTGATTTTAGATTTACAATTTATTGGTGGTCTTTGAAAAATGATTTATGAAAAGAAGTCTTTTAAAAACCTTTTAATGCTAACCATTCAAACAGCTGATGATAGACATTTTCGCGCACCGATTTTTCCGACAGCACCAAGTCATGTAAGCCATTTTTTATCTCGCTGATGGTGACATCACCGTTAATTTTTTTAGCATATTTATCAATATGTTTTACATCTAAAATCAAATCACTACTTTGTGCATATTTATGCCATTTTTTAGGATTTTTAGTTTGATCTGAATGCATCACTAAAGCAGGGATTTTTAAGGTCACGCCTTGATGAATTTCCTTTTGCGCTTCAAAAATTGCCCGTACAAAACTTAAACGAACCAAAGGGTAAGTGATTTTTTTCCATTCAAGATTAAACTCCCATTCTCCTTTTAAGCTTTTGTGCAAACTGGTCACATACCATTTATTCAGTTCACTGGGGAATTCTAAATCTGGACAAATTTTACCGACACGGCTTAAATTAGGCAGGCCCAGTTTTTTCTTGATTGGATTCATGTTGAAGTCGTAAAAGGGGCTATTGACCCACAGTGCTTTAATTAAAGGATGATCCGGATAATGCGCTGCATATAAAGTCGTGATTAGACCGCCAGTCGAATGTCCGCTCAGTATAATAGCATCATGACCTTCTGCGCCAATAATGTCTAAGGCTTGAGTGATTTCAGCATCGTATTCAGCAATTTCACGCACGTTATAATATTTTTGATGGGGAAGGTGGGAACGACCGTATTTACGTAAGTCGAGTGCATAAAAGTCAAAACCATGCTGGTTGAACTGTTTTGCCATTTCAGTTTGAAAAAAATAATCAATAAACCCATGAATATATAAAACTGCCTTGTTGGTTGTTTGCACCGTTTTTTTACGCACCAAGGTAGCTATAACTTGACCTTCATAATCATCGGGGAAATTTAAGGTGGCTTGTTCATAGCCTGAACCTAAGATATCAAGTTGATAAAGCGGTTCAATTATCTGTTCTGTCATTATTGTGCTCATTTGGAATTATCAATTTTCTTTTATCCTTCATGATGAGCAGTGATTTGTCAAATGACTTTAAGATCAATAATAAAAAAAGGGCAATCTAAATTCCACATCTTTAAGAAAATGGAGTTTAGATTGCCCGAAATGTAAGTCAGAGATTGGAAGAGAGGACTTACATGGAGGTTTTACATCGCTGCTTTAAAAATATCGACGACTTGAGCATTTGCCTTTAACGCTGCTTTAAAGATATTCACCACTTGATCATGTGTTGCTTTGCGTGGATTGGTTAACATACAGGCATCTTTCTGTGCATTTTCAGACATCACATGAAGATCTTGCTCTTTCACACCAAGTTCCGACAAACTTGAAGGAATACCAATCGATGCTGATAATTCACGAATGGCATCAATGGCTGCATAAGCTGCTTCTGTTACGGTCAGTCCAGCAATATTTATACCCATTAATTGTGCAATTTTGGCATAACGGTCAGGGCAGGCAATCAGATTGAACTCACAGACATGCGGCAGTAGTATTGCATTACATACGCCGTGGGGCAGGTTGTAAAAACCGCCAAGTTGATGTGCCATGGCATGTACATAACCTAGCGAGGCATTGTTAAAGGCCATACCGGCAAGGTATTGCGCATAGCTCATGGCATCACGTGCTTCTAAATTCTCACCATTGGCAACCGCAGGGCTGAGCCATTCACTAATCATGCTAATGGCTTTTTCTGCACAGGCATCGGTAATTGGAGTGGCTGCTGTCGATACATAAGCTTCAACAGCATGTGTCAATGCATCCATGCCTGTTGCTGCAGTTAAACTGGCAGGTTTAGCGACCATCAGTTTAGGATCATCAATGGCTATCAATGGGGTGCAACGCCAGTCTACAATTGCCATTTTTACATGGGTATCGGTATTGGTAATAATACAGAAGCGCGTCATTTCAGATGCTGTACCTGCCGTAGTATTGATGGCGATCAGTGGCGTCATGGGTACTGTGCTTTTATCAATCCCTTCGTAGTCACGAATATGACCACCGCCCGCTGTTACCAAGCCTATACCTTTGGCACAGTCATGCGATGAGCCACCGCCTAAAGAGACGATGAAATCACAAGCATTGTCGTCATAGGCTTGTACGCCGTTATGTACGTTAATATCGGTAGGATTCGGTTCTGCACCCGGGAAAATGTGACTGTCGACGCCAGCTTCTTTTAAATAAGCTGAAATGGTATCTGCGACACCAAATTTAAAAAGACCTGCATCTGTCACAATCAGGGCTTTTTTAGCACCTAAATTTTGTGCTTTAGCCCCAATTTCTTTGGCACAGCCTGGACCAAAAAGAGAAACACAGGGAATATAAAAACCGTTCGTTTGATCTGCAATATTTTTAAAAGCCATGGTGCGATTCCTTCTACCATTGGTATGTTGTTATCGGTGACCCTCACCGTGAATTGAGTATCAAAGGAACAGCGAAGGAATCCTACCTACCAAACACCTACCATTTTAAGTGATTGAATTTTTATTGTTTTTTAGATTTTTTTTGGGTGATTATTCAATCAGAATTTAAGAATTCATTTTTTTTACTGTAGTGGATAAATCAGGATAGTTTTAGAAGAACTGTTATGACAAAAAATGTAAATCAGGTTTAAGGTTGAGATTTTTGGATTAATGAATAGAGATGAAAGGTATTGGTTTGATAAAAATATAATTTTCTATTTGGTAAATAAGTTATTTATGTTATTTATTACATGATCAATGTTTTTGCAGATTGAGGATTTGAAATCCGTATTTTTCATCGGGCAAAGGAATTTAAAATTTTATAAAAGTACAAGTTAGAAGATATTATTAAAAAAAACTTGATCATATTGTTGAGCGTAAATTATAGTCAATTCATATGATTTTTATATTAAATTCCTAAGGATAGGGGAGGTTTAATGAAAGTCGAACATACGAATGATGCAACATTATTATTACATGCAATTCATAAAGTTTTACTCAAAGAATGGGATCCTTTAGGAATTCGTAGCATTCCTTCGATGCGTGACGAATATGAAGATTATTTACCTAAACTTTTTATGATGATTTGTGACAATGCAGATGAATCAGAGATTTTTGAATATTTATGGCGGATCGAAAATAAAGTCATGGAAAAAAGAGGCAATAGGCAACATACCTTGCGTATTGCCAGTTTACTCAAAGATTTGCAATTGAAAAAATGAAGTCAAATTTTTTAGTAGCAAGCAGAATCTTTTTAAATATAAATGATTGACTGCAAGGATGTTAATGAGGAAAACCGGTGCTTGAGCACCGGTTTTTGTTTTTAGAATTTCTTTTCCAGACTCATTAATACACTTGGAATCGCCTGATTCCTCCGTGATTCATAAAGACTACCATCGGCCTGACTGGTGAGGCGTTCTTTATAATCTGTGCTGAGGATATTGCGTGCATTGAGTGTGGTTGCCCAGCCATCGGTAAAGCGTTTGGTGATGCTGATATCCATGTTGACACGTTCATTGCTGGTACGGTCATAAGGCTGGTTATCCAGAACACGGGTAAACTCAGGCACATAGTTCAGATTGACACTGGTTGAAATGCGCCAGGGCTGATAATTATAAGATAGACCCGCACTTGCTGTATAAGGCGCAACATCGCTGACTAGACGTTCTTGATGGTTTTCATCTTCAACTTTTGCACGCACGGTAGACAGCTGTCCATTTAACATAAATGAATGACCATTTTCCGTTTGTTTTAATGCATAACGTCCTGCAAGTTCAACTCCATAAGTGCTGGCATTGTCCCGATTTTGTGGGCGTTCTACAAAACGCGTACCTTCCTGACGAATCACTTTTTCGATGTAGTCATCAATTTCACGTTGATAGGCAGTGATATTGATACCACCTGACGAGGTGTTGTAGCCCAAAGTCGACTCAAAAGCAGTGATTTTTTCAGGACGTATATTAGGATTACCACCACGATCTGGATTGTTCAGGCTACCGGCATCGCTATCGGTAGATACTGAAACCGTTGGCAATAAACGATCTGCTTTAGGGCTACGAAAAGCCTGGCTAATATTGGTTTGTAATGACCAGTGATCATCAAAATCAAAACGATGCGCCAAGACTGGGCTTAAGTGACTGTCGCTATAATCCACTAAACCAGAACGCTCGATCCATTCTTGACGGGCACCTAAAGTCACGGTTTGGCGATCGGTAAATTTCCAGCTACCTTCTGCATATAAGGCATAGAACTGTTCGTCTAAACTTTGGCTGACATTGCTGTCGAGTTCATTGGCACGAGCATTTGCACCAAATTTAACCTGTCGAGTTTCATTGAATTTTCGAACACCATCATAAGCAATACCATATTCATTTACGGTTTCATCGGTATAGCTGTTGAATAGAGGAGATTGAGCCGACTGAGTCGATTCCGTTTCATTCTGCTGTTCAACTGAAAGCCGAATCTTATCTGAATTGCCTTTGTCTTTACGTTCATAACGCGTATTTAAGCGGATACTGTCATTTTTATCATGCTGAAACTGCTCGCCACGAACACCATCACTTTCGTTATTACGATAGAATAATTCCGCAACCAGTTTCTGCTGATCATCTAATTCATATTCAACACGGGGTGAGACCATTTGTGACTTGCGTTCAGTCACTCGTTTTTGCTCGCGCGTTTCGCTACTGGTTTGTGTTTGCGTGATCGAAGTCGTGTCATTCCACATCTGGTTGGCAGACAGACTGTATAACCATGCGTTATCACGACCATCGACCTGAACACTCATATTCTTACGTTGTTCTTCTTTTTGATCAGATTTAGCTAGACCATATCCGAGACGGACATTTCCGCTTAAGCCTGCATTGTTTATCGGTTCTTTTAAAATAATATTAATTACGGCAGAAGATGCGACAGAAGCTTGAGCCACACTCGGCTGTTTGGTGATTTCAATCCGCTCAATCATGTCTGGAGTAATGCTGTCGACTACCGACATACCGCCTCGTGGACCGCCTTGAACCGCTTCGCCATTAATCAAGAATACCGGAGCACCGCCACCACGAAAACGCATACCTGAAGCACCGCCACCCCCACGTGGACCTTGGCCGGATGTTGGCATTTGAAAACCAGCTGCACGACGTAAGGCATCATTCACGGACTGATCACCAAATTGCAGCATTTCTTCGCGAGTAACAATGGTTTTCGCAACTGCACTGATATCAGGATCTTTTGCCGTTGTCGGGGTTGCTTCAAACTTTAAGGTTGCCAAAGTTTGTACTGGAGCAGCTTGATTAGTAGCGTTGTCTGTTGTATTTGTAATGGTATCAGCAGCCCAAGTTAGGGGCATAAAAGTGAACAATGCACAACTTAATGCACTTAATTGCCAACGCGGTTGTATGCGTTTCATTATTTGATGTTCCGAATGTAATTTTAGGTAAGATAACGTAAAAATGTGGAGAAAAATTGTGGAAACGAGCAGAATAAAAAATAAAAGATAAAAATCTGATCGCAAGTAAAAATAATCAAAATGAATGATTTAGCCCCACTACATTGATTTGAACTATGAGGTTAGGACGATGATCGAATTTTAATAACTGAACCTAGGGGCGATAAATAAAATCTCCCCTATCTTTAAAATGATTCACTGAACCTTGTGTTCAAAGTTAATATCCATTTGTAAACTAAATGCTCATCTTTTTTAGTAATTACACTCCAGCTTTATAGATAAAGCGGGCTTTAAATGCTTGGCGTGGGCGTTGCCATACTGTTCTAAGAGGATGAGGATTCCAAAGTATATTTTGAGTCAGAAAGACAAAAATTATTTGTTTCGTATCAAACAGCTTTGGATGTTCAATTCTTTCTCATATTTTATATGGACGCATAACATCAGTTAATTGTTAAAACGATAAAATACAGTTCTGGCTGATTTTTTCAATAAGTGCTTCGCTGATGCTGATTTGATCCCATTTGACCATTTGCTGAATCAGCCATTGAAAATCTTCAAGCTTGGGCTGAGATGATTCATTGACAAAATGACGGATAATATTTTGAATGGAGTGAAATTTTTGCACATGAATGCTGTCTGAACATTGAAACTGGATAATATTGAAGTCAATCAGCATTTGCCAAACTTGCGTATAATCCGTTAAAGCTTTCAGTTCCTGTTGTGCTTTTTGAAGTGCCTTAATTAAAGCGCGGTGAGTGTTGGGATATTGTGCTGCCCAGTCTGCTGTTACTGCCAGAACTTTATCCGCCACTTGGGGAATAATATCCTGACTGCATGCCACAATCTGGCTGATACCCAACAGTTCACCTTGCGTATTCCAGGGTTCCCCAACACAAAAACCATCAATCACATGATTACTCAAAGCTTCAACCATATAAGGAGGCGGAAGTATCGCGAGTTTCATGTTCTGTGCAATATTACGGTCAGCAAGGGCGAGCCATTCTCTTAAACAATAGTGATGAATCGACTGTTTAAATACATGCGCCAGTTGAATATTTTTTTGCTGTTGAATCGCAGCGACTAATTTTTGTGCCGATTGTTGCGCTGTATCTTGATTAGAAATATTAAGTTCAAAGCATAATTTTTGACTCAAACTAATAAAGGCACGGTTATGACTTAAAACCAAAGCCGTTTGCAGGGGAATGCCCAGCTGGTCTTCACCCAACGCTGCAGCAGGAAGCATGGCAGAGAGACAATGTGCAGCATCATCCTTCAATTGGTTGTGTAACAGTTGTTGAGCATCTAACAGACGTCGTGCCATTTCTCCAATGGTCATACGATGACTCATGGCGTTTTTACGAAGTAATTGAAACGCCTGATCTTCAGTGAGTGAATGTAGTTTCATCATTAACACTTTGGCTTTTTCCACATCTTTACGGTCGGCCAGTTTATTTTTGGTATCTTCCAGATCACTGAGTAATTTCTTGTGTTTTTTAAACTGTTCAATCGAGATTTCTAAAATGCTTTCCAGTTTAGAAGGGTTAATACCATCGACGATATAAGCTGTGACACCGGCATCGATGGCACTTTTAATGGTGTCTTTATGGCTATTTTTAGTGAATAGAACTGTTGGCAAATCGAATTGGCTGACACAGCTTTCAATGATGTCACGATGTGGATGGTCCATATCCAATAAAATCACGTCGGCATACAATTGTTCTAAACGGAACATACTTAAATGGTCAATGGTCAGGCAGGCGACCACCTCGAAATTGTGCTCGATCAGGGAGGCCTTTATATAATTGGCACGTTCTTGATCGTCATCAATCAGTGCGATTTTCAGTTTTGGCATATGGGCTAAAATATCATCAGGCAAAGCCTGAAAGAAAAGTCATAGCAAATGCAAAGCAATTAAAATGCCAAACCAGTTAAAACTGCATTAATTCAATAAAAATCAGATATAAAACTTAACCATCAGCGGGTTGTGCACTGTATTAATGCAAAAATGCGCTACAAGGAAGCACAACCGCAATCCATTTCCTTAGCTCTAGCGTTGTTCATCAGATGAACTTGCTGTGATGATGAATATCAAAAATGATTAATGCATCATAAAAATTTATAAAAAATATTGAGTTAATGATATTTTTATCATGTTGGCATAGACATTGCTTAATTCATGTTGAGTCAAAGACGACTCTAAAGAATTTGTAGACGGCCAACGATGTCCGCTCTGATCGAATCTGGTATGCAGCTATCCGCATAGCAGACAACCCAATACGTTCAGTTCAGGAAGGAGAAGGTTATGTCTTCAAATTTATATGAAAAAAAAGCCACAAAAATAAGTCTTTTTAATTTTAGCAGCGCAGCGATGAGAGCCTTCCACATGAGTTGGCTCGCTTTTTTTGTCTGTTTCTTTGCCTGGTTTGCCTGTGCGCCATTGATGCCTGTGATTGCAGGTGAGTTCCATTTAACCAAAGATCAAATCGCCAATATTAATATTGCTGCAGTCGCAATTACCATTTTGGTTCGCCTGATTGTGGGGCCTTTGTGTGATAAATACGGTCCGCGAAAAACCTATACTGCCTTACTCATTATCGGCAGTATTCCTGTCTTTGGCGTGGCCTCTGCCAACAGCTATGAATCTTTCCTTTTCTTCCGCTTATTGATTGGCGCGATCGGTGCCAGCTTCGTCATCACGCAATATCACACCAGTATTATGTTCGCACCGAATGTGGTCGGGACTGCCAATGCAGCATCTGCAGGTTGGGGGAATGCCGGCGGTGGTGCAACACAAGCCTTAATGCCGTTAATGCTGGCTGCCTTGGTGATGTTTGGGGTGGAACAGGCGATGGGTTGGAGAATTGCTTTATTGGTGCCGGGTATTCTGATGCTGATTGTCGGAGCCATGTACTGGAAATTTACCCAAGACTGTCCACAAGGCAACTTTAAAGAACTTCGTGCGCAAGGCATTCAAGTTGGTAGCGATAAAAAAGGCGGCATGGCGATTCTGATGCATGCTGCACGCAATTACCGGGTCTGGATTTTATTTGGTGCTTATGCTGCGTGTTTCGGTATTGAAATCTTCATTCATAACATCGTGGCAATGTACTACGTTGAACATTTTAGCTTTGGCTTAAAAGAAGCGGGTTTGGCAGCCGGGATCTTCGGTTTGCTGGCACTGTTCGCGCGTGCTTTAGGCGGAATTGTCTCGGACAAAGTCGCAATGAAAAAAGGCCTGGATGGTCGTACCAAAGTGCTGTTCGGCATGATTTTGATGGAAGGTTTGTTCCTCATCGTGTTCTCTCAAATGAATACCGCAGTTCTCGCAATTCTGGTCATGACCATATTTGCACTCTTTACGCATATGGCTTGTGGCGCAACGTATGCCTTGGTGCCATTCATTGACCGTGATGCTTTGGGTGGTGTTGCTGGCATTATTGGTGCAGGCGGTAATGTCGGTGCAGTCGCCGCAGGTTTTTTGCTCAAAGGTGTGCTGGATATTCAAACCTGTTTGATGGCACTCGGTGGTTTGGTGGTGATTGCAGCCAGTTTTGTCCTAATGATTCGGTTCTCGGTTGAGCATAAAGAAAAAGAACAAAAACTGTTTGAAGATGCAGTGCTTGAACGAAACAACATGGCTTAAATCAGAAGATTAAAAGAATAGGAGAGGCAATATGAAACTGGTAATGATTGGCCACGGCATGGTTGGACACAAATTTATTGAATCGGTACTTGAGCATGCCGGTGATGAAGTTGAAATCACGATTCTGGCGGAAGAACCACGTTTAGCCTATGACCGCGTACATTTAACCGAATATTTCACTGGGAAATCTGCCAAAGACCTCACCCTTTGCCGTTCAGACTTTGCCGATGCTTATGGGATTGATTTACGCCTCAATACCAAAGCCAATGCAATCGACACTTTAAATAAAACGGTGACCACCCATCATGGTGAGGTACTTGCTTATGACAAACTAGTGCTTGCCACTGGTTCATATGCTTTTGTTCCTCCTATTCCAGGCAATCAGCGTGAAAACTGCTTTGTATACCGCACCATTGACGATCTGGATGCCATTCGTGCAGCAAGTTTAAATGCAAAAACCGGCGTCGTCATTGGTGGTGGTTTGCTGGGTCTAGAAGCAGCTAAAGCCTTACGCGATTTAAACCTGGAAACCCATGTGGTCGAGTTTGCACCCCGTTTAATGGCGGTACAAATTGATGATTTAGGCGGTAAGGTTTTACGTGCAAAAATTGAGAATCTGGGGGTGAAAGTTCATACTCAAAAAGCCACTCAATGTATCGAAGCAGGAAGCACTACCACGCATGTGATGAAATTTGGCGATGGTTCTGAACTGGAAACCGACATTATTTTGTTCTCTGCCGGTATTCGCCCACGTGATGAATTGGCGCGTCAAAGCGGTCTGGTGCTTGGTGAGCGTGGCGGTATCGTGATCAATGATTATTGCCAAACTTCCGATGCTGACATTTATGCCATTGGTGAATGTGCATTGTGGCAAAACAAAATTTATGGCTTGGTGGCTCCGGGCTACGACATGGCACGTATTGCTGCGAAACATGTTATGGATCAAGCCTGCAACTCATTTGCCGGCGCGGATATGAGTACCAAGCTGAAACTGATGGGTGTAGATGTAGCATCGGTGGGTGATGCGCATGCCATGACGCCGAATGCCTTAAGCTATTTCTATGCCGATGAAGATGCCATGATTTATAAAAAAATCGTGGTGAATAGCGAAAAAACCAAATTGCTGGGTGCTGTACTGGTGGGCTGTGCCAAAGAATATAATGACCTGCTGCAAATGATGCTGAATGGCTTGGCTGTACCAGAAAATCCAGAAAGTCTGATCATGCCGGGTTATGCACAATCATCAGCGAAAACAGGTGGCAGTGGTGTCGATTTACTGCCAGACAGCGCAACCATCTGTTCATGTAATAACGTCTCTAAAGCAGATATTTGCAGTGCCATCGCCGATGGCTCAACCTCGCTCGGTGCCTTAAAAAAATGCACCAAAGCCGCAACAGCTTGTGGTGGATGTGCAACACTCCTGACGCAAGTATTGAAATCTGAATTACAACGTCAAGGGGTGACTGTTAACAATCACCTTTGCGAGCATTTTGCCTATTCACGTCAAGAGCTATATCACTTGGTGCGGGTCAATGAAATCAAAACTTTTGATGATCTGATCGGGCAACATGGTCATGGTCTGGGTTGTGATATCTGTAAGCCAACGGCGGCGAATATTTTGGCCTCTTGCTGGAATGATTTTGTACTCAAACCAAGCCATGCAGGATTACAAGACAGTAATGATTACTACCTCGGTAACGTTCAAAAAGATGGTTCCTATTCGATTGTACCGAGGATCGCAGGCGGTGAAATTACCCCGGAAGGTTTAATCACGATCGGACAGGTTGCGAAAGACTATGGTCTATATACCAAAATCACCGGTGGACAACGGATTGACCTGTTTGGTGCGCAAGTGCATCAACTGCCTGAAATTTGGGAAAAATTAATTAATGCCGGTTTTGAATCCGGTCATGCTTACGGCAAATCATTGCGTACTGTTAAATCGTGTGTCGGTAGCACGTGGTGCCGTTATGGTGTCGATGATTCTATGGGCTTGGCCATCTTCCTGGAAAATCGCTACAAGGGCTTACGTTCACCACACAAACTGAAAATGGCGGTCTCTGGCTGTACCCGTGAATGTGCTGAAGCGCAAAGTAAAGATGTCGGTGTGATTGCCACTGAAAAAGGCTGGAACCTGTATGTGTGCGGTAATGGCGGCATGAAACCACGCCACGCGGAGCTACTTGCGTCTGATCTGGATACCCAGACTTTAATTCGTTATATCGACCGATTCTATATGTTCTATATCCAAACCGCAGATCGTCTGCAACGTACGTCAGTATGGCGCGACAATCTGGAAGGCGGTCTGGATTATCTTAAAGCTGTAGTGGTTGAAGATTCTTTAGGACTAGCTACCGAGTTAGAACGCCGTATGGATCACGTGGTCGGCACTTATCAAGATGAATGGCGCACTGCAGTTGAAGATCCGGAAGTACGTAAACGCTTTATCACCTTTATTAATGCCAAGGCTGAAAAACAGAATGATCCACATATTCAGTTTGCTGCTGAACGTGGACAAATTCGCCCAAAAACGGCAGGGGAAAGAGATCTTAATCGTATTCCTGTGGTTGACGCTTAAAGAATTAATGAATTAAAAGCTTCTTTTATTAAAGCATTTTTTTTCTCTTGCACTTGGTTTTAAAGCAGTGCTTAAAACCAAGCTCAGGGAGAAAAAGAAAGAGGGTGTAAAAATTGATGAAAGAAGCAAAAGAATAGGACGGATAAGATGACGATTTTAAAAGAAATGAATGAACTGGAATGGGTTGAAATTTGCAGCCTTGATGACATCATCCCAAATACCGGTGTTGGTGCGCTGATCAATGAGCAACAAATTGCACTGTTCCGTGTCGGTAATGAAAAACGGGTGTATGCCTTAAGTAACCAAGACCCCTTTAGTCAAGCTTTTGTCATGTCGCGCGGCATCATTGGCGATCTGCAAGGTGAGCGTGTTGTTACATCTCCGATTTATAAACAACATTTTAGTCTGGCAACTGGGCGTTGTCTGGAAGATAAAGATCAAAAGTTATTGGTCTTTCCAAGCAAGATTGAAAATGGCAAGGTTTGGGTCAGTCCAACACCGCAAAAAACCTATATTACCAATAATGGCACTTCAACAGACAAGATGAAACTGGTGCTGGTGGGCAATGGTCTGGCGGGTATGCGCTGTCTGGAAGATTTACTGGATATGGCACCCGAGCGTTATGAAGTGACGGTCATTGGCGAAGAGCCGTGGGGTAACTATAACCGAATCATGCTTTCACCCGTGTTGTCGGGCGATAAAACCATTGATGACATTATGCTGCATCCACATGCCTGGTATAGCGACAAAAATATTCGCTTTATTGCCGGTGATGCTGCGGTGAAAATTGATCGCGCACGTAAACAGGTCTGTACCGAAAAAGGCGAGATCGTTGATTATGACCGTTTGATCTTGGCAACAGGTTCTAAACCTTTTGTTCCGCCTATTCCCGGCTCGGACTTAAAAGGCGTGATCAGTTTCCGTGATATTTATGATGTCAATACCATGCTGGATTACTGCAAAAACAAGAAAAATGCCGTGGTGATTGGTGGTGGATTACTGGGTCTTGAAGCGGCTTATGGTCTGAAACAGCGTGGCATGAATGTGACGGTTTTACATTTGATGGATCGCATTATGGAACGTCAATTGGATAGTCGTGCAAGTCGCTTGTTAAGACAAAGTATTGAAGCAAAGGGCATCAATATCATCACTCAAGCCAATACTGAACAACTCATTGGTGAAAATGAGCATGTCACCCAAATCAAGCTGAAAGATGGCACGGTGCTGGATGCTGATCTGGTGGTTTTTGCCGTGGGTATTCGTCCGAATATGGCATTGGCACAAAGTGCGGGTTTACGTTGTAACCGTGGTGTGATGGTGAATGACACCATGCAAACTTTTGATCCAAGTATTTATGCAGTGGGTGAGTGTATTGAGCACCGTAATCAAACTTTTGGTTTGGTTGAACCACTTTGGGGCCAAGCCTTTATTTGTGCATCACATTTAGCCGAACATGGCAGCTTAACTTTTAAAGCACCGACAGTTCCGACGCAACTTAAGGTTAGTGGTTGTGATGTATTTTCGGCAGGCCGAATTGATTTAGAAGATAGCGAACCACAAGATGATTATGAAGACATTATTTTGAATGATGAAAAACGTCAGATCTATAAACGTATTATTATTCAAAAAGATAAGGTGATTGGTGCGGTGTTGTTTGGCGATACTGAAGATGGTGCTTGGTATGCAGAGCTGATTTCTGATCAAACCCCAATTGCAAATATTCGTAATAAGCTGCTCTTTGGTAAAGATTTTGCATTAAAGAAAGCAGGTTAATCACATGAGTGGTATTTGTTCAATCTTAAATATTTGCACAGCCACACTTTGCACTAATAAGTAAAGAGTAATTGCATAGGCATGATCTTACTTTTGAAAGATCAAAAGTAACAAAAATCTTTGTTTCCCATACATTACGTCCTGTAATGATGGGAAACGGTGGCATCCATGCCACCTCGACAGAATACATGCTTACGTGAACTCTAAAGATTTAGATAGCTTGGAAAATAGAAGAAATTATTCAAGTGAATTTATTCGATAAAAAGGAGCATCTATGAATAGTATTCCCGTTATGGAACTGCATAGCTCCACAGAAATAAATACCAAAATCACCAATACCACCTGTCCATATTGCGGGGTGGGTTGTGGTGTAACTGCGACTGTACAGGATACAGCTTTAGGTCAAAAAGTTTCGGTTGCAGGGGATGTCAATCATCCAGCCAACTACGGCAAGCTGTGCATTAAAGGCAGTAATCTGGCTGATACATTGGGGCTGGAAACGCGTGTTCTTCATCCCATGCTCGGCAGGAAGAATCAGCGTGAAAGCACTGACTGGGATACTGCAACGGATTTAATTGCCAATAAGTTTCAGCAATGTATGGATCAATATGGTCGTGACAGTATTGCCTTTTATGTGTCCGGGCAATTACTGACTGAAGACTATTATGTGGTGAACAAGTTCGTCAAAGGTTACCTCGGTACAGCCAATATCGATACCAATTCACGACTCTGTATGTCATCTGCGGTTGCGGCACATAAACGTGCCTTTGGTGAAGATATTGTTCCGGCGAGCTATGAAGATTTTGAATATACCGATATGGTGGTGCTGGTCGGTTCCAATACTGCATGGTGTCATCCGGTGCTATATCAACGCATCATGAAAGCCAAAGAACAACGTGATCTGTTTGTGGTGGTGATTGACCCACGCTTTACCAGTACCTGTGAAGCAGCAGACTTACATTTGCCGATTTTACCGGGGCAAGACGTCGCATTATTTAACGGCTTATTACAATATCTATCGAAAAATGGTCATGTAGACCAAGATTTTATTGCTGCACATACTCAAGGTTTAGAGCAAGCTTTAACACACAGTCAAACTGAATCGTCCATTGAAGATGTCGCAGTGCGTAGCGGTATTTCACTGGAAAAACTGCAAGTTTTTTATCAGAAATTTGCCAAAACTGAAAAAGTCATGACCCTGTTTTCGATGGGGGTGAATCAATCTTCACAAGGCGTCAATAAAGCCAACAGCATTACCAACTGTCATTTATTCACGGGAAAAATTGGCAAGCTCGGCGCTGCACCATTTTCCATGACTGGGCAGCCGAATGCCATGGGTGGACGTGAAGTCGGTGGTTTAGCCAATATGCTGGCGGCACATTTAGAACTGGAAAATGAAAGCCATCAGCAACTGGTGCAAAACTTTTGGCAAAGTCCTTATATCGCCAAGCAAGCTGGTTTTAAGGCGGTCGATTTATTTCATGCGGTAGAAAGTGGCAAAATTAAAGCCATCTGGATTATGGCCACCAATCCGGTGGTGAGCTTACCCGATGCTGACCAAGTCAAACGTGCCCTAGAAAAATGTGAATTTGTAGTGGTGTCTGACATTTGCCAAGATACCGATACCACTCAATATGCTGATGTGCTTTTACCAGCACTGGGCTGG
The DNA here is from genome assembly GCF_049895885.1 of Acinetobacter sp. TSRC1-2. NCBI lineage: Bacteria > Pseudomonadati > Pseudomonadota > Gammaproteobacteria > Moraxellales > Moraxellaceae > Acinetobacter > Acinetobacter sp. TSRC1-2. The sequence goes on along the minus strand of NZ_JAFCTF010000003.1, from coordinate 203,064 downwards.
GGAGAAAAAGATGGCACGGTGACCAATTCCGAACGCCGTATTTCAAGACAGCGTGCATTTTTAGATGAGCCAGTTGAAGCGAAAGCGGACTGGTGGGCGATTAGCATGGTCGCTAAAAAATTAGGTTTTAGCGGTTTTGATTTTAAAAACAGTCATGATATTTTTTTGGAACATGCTCAATTGTCGGCAGAGCAAAATTCAGATCCGGAACATCGAGGTGAAACCTCCACTTTCCGTTATTTCAATTTAAATGGCTTAAGCGATTTAAATAAAACTGAATATGATGAACTGGAACCGGTGCAATGGCCGGTCTGGACTAAAGATCAAGCAGATGGTTCCGTAGCTCGACTTTATCCTAAAGGTCAGTTTAGTCATGCTGATGCTAAGGCCAAATTTATTGCCATTACTGCGGTAGATCCGGTCAATCAGGTGTGTAGTGAATTTCCTTTGGTGCTGAATACCGGCCGGATTCGTGATCAGTGGCACACCATGAGCCGTACCGGACTATCTGCCAATTTAAGTACCCACCGCGCAGAGCCTTTTTGTGAAATTCATCCGCATGATGCCCTGAAATATGGGGTCAAAGATGGCGAACTGGTAGAAGTCAAATCGAAATGGGGTAACTGTGTTTTACGCGCCACGGTTAGTGATCATATCCGCCGTGGACAGGTCTTTGCACCCATTCACTGGAATGACCAAGTCGCGTCTGATGCCCGGATTGGTAAAGTGGTCAATCCAGTCGTAGATGCCATTTCTGGTGAACCCGAATTTAAACATACCCCTGTGATCATCCATCCATTTTATAGCCAATGGCAAGGCGTATTTTACGTGCGGCAGGGCTTTGAAAAAGTCGTGCAATCATCCATTGAAAATACGGTGTGGTGGACGAAAATCACCACAGCCAAAGCCATCCGTTATGAACTGGCAGATCGTAAAAAATTTCTAGAGACCACAGAGCATTTAAAAGAACTATTACCGTTTCAGGATGAAAGTTTTGAATGGCTGAATATTGAAGATCAGACTGCGCATATCAGTCACAGTGTTGTATTGAAAGATGGTCATTTAATTGCCAGTTTATATATTGCACCGAAAGCACTATTGCCCGATCGGGATTGGGTCGCCAATCTGTTTAAACGTGAACGTTTAAGTGCGATGCACCGTAAGGCGCTGCTTGCCGGACAACCGATATCGATGGCAAATAATGAAGGGCCATTGGTGTGTAGCTGCTTTAAAGTCGGTAAAAACCGCATTATTGAAACCATTAAAACCCAAAATATCACCGATGAAAAACAGGTCACTGCATGCTTAAAAGCAGGTGGTAATTGTGGTTCATGTCTGCCTGAAATTCGTGGCTTGATTAAAGCCTGTCAAAGTGAGGCAGTGGAATGAAGATAAAAGTGAAGCAAGGAATGAATAAATCAGTTTATCCCGATACTGATCTGGTCATTTTAGCCGGTGGACAGGCACGGCGCATGAATGGCATCAATAAGCTGTTGCAAAAATTTGATAATCAAATTCAGCTGATCAAGATTCATCAACAGCTTAAATCCAGTGTTGCACAGGTTTGGATCAATAGTCATCGTGATGGTTCAATCTATCAAAAAATGATTCCGAGCATTCATTGCTATCAGGATGATGAAGGTGGTTTTTTAGGACCACTGATGGGAATAAAAAGTGCCTGGTTCCATGTACAGGCAGACTATGTGCTGTTTGTACCTTGTGATGTGACTTATATCCCTTCAAAAGTGCTACTCAAACTACATCAGGCTTTAGCCAAAAACAGCTTGGCAGAAGTGGCTTATGTTGAAATGAACGGTGAGGCACTGTACCCATTTTGCTTGGTTAAACGCAGTAGCTTGGCCACATTCACGAGTCATCTTGAACATAAACAGCGCAGTTTAAAGCAGTGTTTTATAGATTTGCACGCACAAGTGGCACGTTTTAAAAATCATGCACTATTTTTTCACAGTATTAATTCAATGGATGAGCTGCAACAGCATCAACAACTTAAATTTCTGCATTAAACCTGAATACTTCGCCTTTGGCACAAAGTTGGAACACTTATTGCAAATCTAATCATAACAAGATTGGGCGAGTTAAGGCTTGCGCACAATGTGGGTGCAATCACAACAAGATGCCGGAAAATGGATGTTCAACATGAATATGATGACAGAGCTTAAAACCGAAGCGCAATTTGTCGATCAATTTGGTCGTGGCAAGCGCAAACTGCGGATTTCAGTGACCGATCGCTGTAATTTTAAGTGTGTCTATTGCATGCCTGAACATCCAGAATGGATGAAAAAACACGACTTGCTCAGTTTTGAAGAACTCTACCAATTTTGTGATTTTATGGTGCATCGTGGTATTGAATCTATTCGGATCACGGGTGGGGAACCGTTAATGCGTCAGGGCGTGGTGCATTTTGTTGCGCAACTGCAAGACCTAAAAAAGCTCGGGCTGAAACGCATTTCCATGACCAGCAATGCACATTATCTCAAACAATATGCACATGCTTTAAAACAAGCGGGACTGGATGATTTAAATATCAGTTTAGACAGTCTGGATACTGCCCAGTTTAAACAACTCACTCAAAAAGATTTAGCACCGGTAATGGATGGAATCCATGCTGCTCAAGCCATTGGACTACCGATTAAAATCAATAGCGTATTAATGAATGGTAGCAATGACGATCAAATTCTGCCTTTGGCACGCTGGTCAGTTGAGGAAAAAATCAACTTACGTTTTATCGAATTTATGCCACTGGATGGTGACCGTAAATGGTCGGGCGCACATGTGGTTAGTGAACAACAGATTTTAGAAATATTAAATACTGAATTTACAGTAACGAGCCAAGACGTTTCTTCAGTTCGTTCAAGTTCAGATCCGGCACGACAGTATTTTATCGATGGTCATCCGATCGGGATAATATCCACCATTACCCATTCATTCTGTGGAACGTGTGATCGGGTACGTTTAACTGCACAAGGCGACTTTTATAACTGCCTGTTTGCACCGAAAGGTTTGAATCTAAAAAATGAAATCAAAGCCCTGACTTTAGCTACAACCTTGAGTGAGGTGAGCTTATACAGCGCTTTATCAAACTATATTTGGAACAAAGAACAGGGTTTTCACGCCATTGAGCAGCGTTTAAAAAATCAAAGTATGGATAAAAGCAGTCGCAAAATCAGCATGCATATGCTTGGAGGCTAAGATGCCACAGATCAAAATCAAAATTGAATCCTTCGGTGCGGTAGAGCGACAGTTACCCGCGCATTTAGAAATACAATGTAATCCAAATACACAGGTTGATGAGATTTTGGCTCAGATTGCACAGGATTATCCTGCGGCTTTTCAACTCTTAGAACGCTGTGCCTGTGCCATCGGTGAAGACATTATTTCACGTCAAACTCAATTTCACGCGGACAGTACTTTAGTGCTGCTTTCACCCGTGGCAGGAGGCTGAAATGGATGTATTGAAACAATTTTCACGGATTCAGGATACCGCCTTGGCATTAGGTAGTTTTGATCAGATTCAGACTTTTCCTGAATGTGGGGGTATAGGTGTGTTTATCGGCACCGTGCGCAATCATCATGAAGGCAAAGCGGTTAAAGCGCTGAAATATACGGCTTATGCACCTGTGGCAGAAAAAATGATTCGCCAGATTGAGCAGGAGATTCAAGCCAAATATGGCGTGTCTTATGTGCGCGTCATTCACCGTGTGGGTGCTTTAGACATTAGTGACAAAGCCATTATCGCGATTGCCTATGCAGCGCATCGCAGAGAAGCCTTTGCTGCCTGTGAAGAGGCGGTAGAACGGGTCAAGCATGAAGTGCCAGTCTGGAAAGAGGAATTTTATCTGGATGGCAGCAGCCAATATGTCGAAGGCTGTTGTATCCGTAAGGATGGCGTAGAAGAGAAACATCCTGATCATCATCGAGTGAGCTCTGAACATGACGCACATCAACATTGCCATCATGCGAAAGAGCATGATCCACCAATGGCCGCTTTAAGTTAAAAACACCTGTATAGCAAAAATGAATCAAAGGAACATGCAATGAAAAATGTCGGGATGAAAGCAGAGAGTTATCGAACTGCAGTGGCAACAGGAATTTTGCACGCACCGCCGCATTGCATTAAATTGCTACGTAATGGCAATACCGACAAAGGCGATGCTTTAAAGACGGCGCGAATTGCAGGAATTCTGGCTGCGAAACGGACTGATGAGCTGATTCCACTGTGTCATCCACTACCGATTTACCGTGCCGATGTGGAATATGAACTGTTTGAAGCGCATGTCGAGATTATAGCAGTTGTGGAAACCATTGGCCCGACGGGCGTAGAAATGGAAGCTTTAACCGCAGTAAGTCTGGCCGGTTTAACTTTGTATGACATGCTGAAACCGCATTGTGAGCCTGAAGATTTATGTCTGGATCAGGTTAAATTACAAAAGAAAAAGGGTGGAAAATCACACTTTACTCGTGTACTCAAAGAAACGTTATCGGCATCCATTATTGTACTGTCAGATACGGTAGCATCCGGTAAAAAGCCAGATACCGCAGGTCAAAATGTCTTGGAAATATTACAGGAAGCTAATTTCAGCAATATTTCATATCAAGTGATTCCAGACAGTCCAGAACAGTTGCTGACATTGATAGCACAGCAAAAAAATCATTATCCATTGATATTAACGGTGGGGGGTACAGGGCTAGGGCAGAAAGATTTAACCGTGGAAACCATTCAGCCTTTATTAAAACGGGAAATTCCCGGATTAATGGAAGCATCGCGCAGTTTTGGTCAAAAGCGTACTCCGTATGCTGCTTTAAGTCGTGGCGTGGCCGGTTACATCGACAACAGTCTGGTGATGACCTTGCCGGGGAGTCGTCAAGGTGCGAAAGAATCCTTGATTGCAGTGCTGCCTGCATTAGTGCATTTGTTTGATGTACAAAAAAATATTCCCCATCCAGGGGGATATGAATAATGTCAGAATGCGGCGCTGAACATGGCCTGATTACTGTGGATCAGGCTTTGGATCTGGTTTTAAATAGGACCAAGTCCTTAACAACTGAGACTCTTGAATTAAATCAGGCTTTAAATCGCTATTTAGCAGCCGATGTTTACTCGAATATCAATCTGCCCTTATTTTCGCAAAGTGCGGTAGATGGCTATGCTCTGTGTGCCCAGTCAGCGATTGAGCCTCATGCAGAATTTGAACTGATCGGTGAAATTCAAGCAGGACATTTGTCCGAACTACAACTCAAAGCAGGACAAGCCGTTCGAATCTTTACCGGTGCCAAAATTCCTGTGGGAACGACTACGGTCGCACGTCAAGAAATTGTCAAAGTCATCAATATATCCAAAATTATAATGACTGAAAATTTAAAATCCAATGCCGATATTCGGGAGGTTGGGGAGGAAATTTCAATCGGACAATTACTGGCAAATAAGGGGCAAGCCCTCTCTGTCGGTGCAATTGCATCTTTAAGTATGGCAGGAATCAGTACGGTTTCAGTATTTAAATATCCTAAAGTGGCAGTCATCATTACAGGTGATGAGGTGGCGACAACAGTAGAGGATTTTGTATCCGGTAAAATCTTCGATGCCAATGCACCTTTAATTAAAGCTTGGTTTCAAAATGCAGGACAGCAGATTGAAATTTTCCATGTAGCGGATACCGAAGAGGCAGTCAAAGAGTTAATTCAGAAATTATCGAAAAGTTATGATCTGATTTTAACCACAGGCGGCGTATCGGTCGGGGATTATGACTTTATTCGACCTGTAACTTTGGATCTGGGTTTCGAACAAATTTTCTGGAAAGTGAAGCAGAAGCCGGGCAAGCCGATGTTCTTTGCGCAGTTAGAACGAGCTGATGATTCACATTGCTATTTATTGGGTTTACCGGGTAATCCTGCGGCCGTGTATGTTGGGATGCAAATTTACACCTCAACTTTGCTGAATGCTTTGCAGGGGCAGAAACAACAACCGAACTGGTTTAGTGCGGTACTGACTCATGATATGAAATTGGATGGCCGAGAACGTTTTTTAAGAATGTCAGCCAGCTTTGATCAATCGATTTTAAAAGTGAAAAGTCTGTCCAAACAGCAGTCGCATATGCTGAGTAATTTAATGCAGGCCAATTGTCTGGTCCGGATTCCTGCGGGATTGGCGTTTTCAGAAGGGCAAATTCTGCAAGGTCTATTTATTCACTGATTAGGTAAATGCACATGAAAAAATCCCTGTTTTTATCAATGTGCCTCGCCATGATATTTTCCTCTGCATATGCAGGCACAGTCAAAGTCTATGCGGCTGCAAGTCTTGGCAATGCCATGACCGATATTGCCAATATTTACCAAGCTAAACATCCACAAACTAAAATTGTATCCATGTTTGGGGCTTCATCCACTTTGGCGAAACAGGTGGAAGCAGGTGCCAGTAGTGATCTGTTTTTATCAGCCAATCAGGACTGGATGAATTATTTAGTTCAAAAAAATGTGGTCGATTCAAGCTTGGTTAAACCACTGCTGTTTAATCAGCTTGTCGTCATCAGTCCAAAACATCTGAATATTCTATTTAAAGCACAGCAAAATTTTAATTTTGCACAGTCTTTTAAAGGACATCTCTGTACTGGGCAAATGGAATCTGTCCCTGTGGGTAAATACGCCAAACAAAGTCTGATCAAGTTAAATTGGTTCAATAGCCTGAAGGGTCGCATCGTCGGTACGGATGATGTGCGTTCTGCACTCGCTTTTGTAGAACGAGGCGAATGTGAGGTGGGGATTGTCTATAAAACCGATGCCTTGATCAGCCAGAAAGTCAAAATTATTGGAGTATTCCCGAGTAATTCACATAGCCCGATTGTGTATCCACTGGCATTGACCAAACAGGGTACAAAAAATAAAGAAGCCATACAATTTGAACAGTTCGTAAAAAGTAGTCACTTAGCCAAAACCATTTTCCAGAAATATGGTTTTAATGTGAAATCTTAAGCAAATACAGCAGGAGACAGCGACCCTATGTTAAGTCCCGAAGAGCTCAGTGCACTGTATCTGTCTGCCAAGGTGGCTTTGTTTGCAACAATCTTTAGTCTGCCTTTTGCTGTCGCCTTAGGCTGGTATTTGGCGCATTATGAATTTCGGTTGAAGTTCCTTGTAGAAGCCCTATTACAGTTGCCCATGGTGTTGCCGCCAGTTGTTCTGGGTTATTTGCTCTTGATACTGTTCGGCAATCAGGGATTTATGGGCAAATATTTAAATGCGATGGGTATACAGTTGGCATTTACCTGGAAAGGGGCGGTTTTAGCGTCCATGATTGTGGCATTTCCACTGATGGTACAACCGATTCGTCTCTCCTTTCAGTTAATGAATCAACAGCTAGATCAGATCGCAGGTTCATTGGGTGCGGCACCGTGGAAAGTGTTTTTGACGATTAATTTACCCTTGGCGATTCCCGGCATCGTGATTGGGAGTATTTTGTGTTTTAGCCGAAGTCTAGGTGAGTTTGGCGCAACCATTACTTTTGTCGGCAATATTCCTGATGAAACCCGCACCATTCCGATTGCGATTTACTCATTCCTGCAACAACCCAATGGCGAAAACATGGCCATGCGTTTGGTTGCCTTGTCCTTGGTTTTAGCGTTTTCAGCCTTAATTGCTAATTATTTTATTCTGCAAAGGTATCAACGGAAATTGGGAGGCTGATATGTTGAAATGTGATTTTCAATATCAACACGCTGATTTTATGTTAAATGTTGAACTGGAGATGTCGCAGCAACTTTTAGGCATTGTCGGTGCTTCGGGTTGTGGCAAAAGTACATTGCTAAAAAATATTGTTGGGCTGTTACAACCTCAACAGGGTTCCATCCAGTTTAAGCAGCATATCTTGCTGGATACACAGCAAAATATTCATGTACCGATGCATCAACGTAAAATTGCTTTAATTTTCCAGAATGCCTTGCTGTTCCCACACATGAATGTACAGCAGAATCTACGTTATGCAGAAAAATTAGTAGCCAACTTGGAAGGAAAATTTCAGTTTGAAGAAGTGCTGGAATTACTGGAATTAAGACCCCTGATTCAGCGTAAAGCACATCAACTTTCAGGCGGGGAAGCACAGCGTGTGTCGATTGGCCGTGCCTTATTATCTTCACCGAATTTATTGTTACTGGATGAGCCTTTAACCGGATTGGATAGCAAACTAAAACAGCAGATTTTACCGTTTTTAAAACGGATGAAAGATGAGCTGGATTTACCGATGATTTATGTCACTCATCATCTGCAGGAACTGGAATATTTAGGGGCAGATATTGTGCAGTTAAACCAAGGGCAACTACAGAATAAGTAAAATCCAATATCTAAGAGATAATCTTACTTCATTTAATAAAAAATGAAATAGCCTAAGCATTTCAAATCCTAAGATGCTCAAGCTATCGCCATAAAAATTAAAATAAATTATTCAGGTTTTTGATATTCATTGATGACTTCAAGTGCGGCACGAAAGGCTTCTTGGGTTGCGGGCGCGCCACAGTAGGGCAAGCTGTGAAGCAATACTTCCTGGATTTCTTCTACCGTCGCCCCGTTATTGAGTGCACCACGGACATGACCCTTAAGCTCAGTTGGGCTTTTTTGTGCAGTTAAAAATGCAATGGTAATGAGTGAGCGGTACTTACGTGGCAATACACCTTCACGTTGCCAGGTTGAGCCCCAGGCATGTTCATTAATCCAGTCCTGCAAGGGTTGAGTAAAGGGCACAGTATTGTCTTGCGCACGTTTTACGAAAGATTCGCCCATGACTTCGGTACGGACTTTTAAGCCATTTTCAAAATCTTGTTGTGACATATTTTTTACTCTTTCAAGTTCTATAAAAAAGAAGTGATCAAAGTTTATTCCCTAATCACGTTCATGCGTATAGTTTTATGGTCGTAGCTCGATTGGAATTTTTACTTACTTTCCTACGACGTGTATTTTAATGAATCATTGAGTACTCAAATACAATCAAAGCAGCCGGAGCTACTGTAATTGTTACCTGACTATTTTTAAAATGTTAGGCTGCATTTGAATCAGAGACGATCAATTTTACACCTGTCGCTGCTTGCATCTGCTTTAAAGTTACGTCTTTAGCAAGTTCAACCAGTTTAACCCCGTCAGCCGTAATATCCATCACGCCTAAATCGCTAATCACCCGGTTGACTACACCTTTACCGGTTAAAGGCAGGGCACACTGATTGACGATTTTCGGGCTGCCGTCTTTGGCATTGTGTTCCATTAGCACCACCACTTTTTGTACCCCAGCAACCAGATCCATGGCACCACCCATGCCTTTAACTTTTTTACCCGGGATCATCCAGTTGGCCAGATCACCCGTTTCAGACACTTCCATGGCACCTAAAATGGCAATGTTGACATGACCACCACGGATCATGGCAAAAGATTCTGAACTGGAAAAAAAAGCTGCACCTTTGCGTGCAGTCACAGTTTGCTTGCCTGCATTAATCAGGTCGGGATCAACCGTTTCAGCGGTAGGAAATTCATCAATACCTAACAAGCCATTTTCTGACTGTAACCAGACATTGATGCCTTCAGGAATATAGTTGGCAACTAGGGTCGGCAAGCCAATCCCCAAGTTCACATAGAAGCCATCTTCAAGCTCAAGTGCAGCGCGCTGCGCCATTTCATTGCGAGTCCAGGCCATGATTTAAGCCTCCGTCTTTAAGGTCATTTGTTCAATGCGTTTTTCAGGTGAAGCATTCACCACAAGTCGATTGACATAGATGCCCGGCAAATGGATATCATCCGGATTAATTTCACCGATCTCCACAACCTGTTCAACTTCAACCACGGTGAACTTTCCTGCAACAGCACATTCAGGGTTAAAGTTACGTGCGGTTTTACGGAACACGAGGTTGCCGGCTTTATCTGCCTTATAGGCTTTAACCAAAGCCACATCGGCAGTCAGTGTGTTTTCCAAAATGTATTCTTTACCATCAAAAAAACGGCTTTCTTTACCTTCAGCAATCAGTGTGCCGACACCGGTTTGGGTATAGAAAGCGGGAATACCTGCCCCACCGGAACGCAATTTTTCAGCCAGGGTGCCTTGCGGGGTCAATTCAACTTCAAGTTCACCATTTAAATACTGACGCTCAAATTCCTTGTTTTCACCGACATAGGATGAAATCATTTTTTTGATTTGTTTGGTTTGCAGCAATTTACCTAAACCAAAATCATCCACACCGGCATTGTTGGAAATACAGGTTAAACCTTTCACTCCAGTTTGTTTTAATGCATCAATCAGTGCTTCAGGAATACCGCATAATCCAAAACCACCCACGGCTAAAGTTTGGTGATCCGCGACAATATCTGCTAATGCTTCTTGTGCACTGGCAACGACTTTATTCATGACTCAATTTTCCCATGATTTTTTAGATCAATAGCCTAGTTTTTTAGATCAATACCCTAATTTTTAAATCAATACTTAGGCATCAACTTTTGCAAGTGCAGAGACTTCGTCTAGTTCATCTGCATGCAAGAAATGGGTGTGGTGGGGCGCACGTTTATTTCGGCTCCACTGTTCCAGCATTTCGTATTTCATTTCTTCCGTGATCATGGCGATTTTTGCCGGTGCTTTTTCATCATCATATGCCAGCTCTAAACGATGACCATTTGGATCGAAGAAGTAGATTGAATGGAAAATGCCGTGATTGGTGATTCCTAATACGTTGTTGCCATTGGCTTCTAAATGTTCTTTTGCTTCAAGTAGTGCTGCGCGATCTTTTACTTTTAATGCAATGTGTTGTACCCATTTTGGTGTGTTTTCATCACGACCCATTTCAGGTTGTGTCGGCAATTCAAAAAAGGCCAAGACATTGCCATTTCCCGCATCTAAAAATAGGTGCATGTAGGGATCAAAGGCTTTGGTTGAAGGTACATAGTCTTCAGCAAAGGCTAAAATAAAATCCATGTTAAGGTTCTTTTTGTACCATTCCACAGTTTCTTTGGCATCTTTACAGCGGTAAGCTACATGATGAATTTTTTCAATTTGAATCGCCATATAAATATCCTTATTTAAAATTTAAGCTGCATCGGCTTGCGCTTCAGGCGCAGCGTGCTGGAATGCAGAGAGCGTATTGCAGTGTTGATAAATCGCAGCAATTTTGGGGTAAGCTGCTAAATCAATATTGAAACGTATTGCGTTATACACTTGTGGCACTAAGCAGCAATCAGCAAAGGTGGGACTTTCACCAAAGCAGAATTTGCCATTCGAATCTTGAAGCTGTGTTTCTAATCCGGCAAAACCGACTCCCACCCAATGTTTATACCAAGCGGATTTTTGGTCATCAGACACTGTTAAAGTACCGGATAAATATTGCAGAACCCGTAAGTTGTTCAGTGGATGAATATCGCAGGCAATGCTTTGGCTAAATGCACGAATCAAAGCACGCTGTTCAATGTTTTGAGGCAATAAAGCTGTTTCTGGATGCTTTTCTTCTAAGTATTCCAAGATGCTTAAAGACTGAGTCAGGGTGAAACAACCTTCACTCGCATCCTCAACCAAAGCAGGTAATAGTTCACTTGGATTAATCTGACGGTATTCAGCGCTATGCTGCTCCCCGCCATTTTTAAGCAAATGCACAGGGATAACTTCAGCTTCCAGACCTTTTAAGTTCAAGGCAATGCGTACACGGTATGCAGCAGAACTTCGAAAGTAGCTATACAGTTTCACTGAGTTTCTCCTCAGCGACATCTGTAGCGAAGTCAAATTCAATCGCAGGCAGCACTGTGCCAGACACTTCACCAAAACCGATGCGTAAGCCATCTTTTTCACAGTAGCCTTTCATGATCAGTGTGTCGCCATCTTGGATAAAGCTGCGCTGCTCACCATTGGAAAGGGTCAGTGGTTTAGTCGCATTCCAGGTGATTTCCAGTAATGAGCCATAAGAATCAGGTGTAGGACCAGAAATTGTCCCTGAACCCATCAAGTCACCGACTTGCACGTTACAGCCTGCAATGGTGTGATGTGTTAACTGTTGAGACATCGACCAGTACATATATTTGAAGTTGGTTTGGCTGATCACGTCTGCTTGTTCTGCACCTTCGGCCTGAATTTCTACAGATAAGTTGATGTCATAACTGTTATTTGAATGATCTTCACGTAAGTAAGCCAGCGGCTTTGGTCCCTGAACAGGTGAGCTTGTTTTAAATGGCTCTAGAGCTTCCATGGTCACAATCCATGGCGAGATTGAAGATGCAAATGTTTTTGCATTAAAAGGACCTAGCGGTACGTATTCCCACTGTTGTAAATCACGTGCCGACCAGTCATTGAACAGCACCATACCGAAGATATGATCCCAGGCATTTTCAATGGAGATGGGTTCACCGAGTTTATTGGGTTTACCCACAATGAAACCGGTTTCAAGTTCGAAATCGAGTTTGCGACAAGCGGAGAATACAGGCCGATCATTATGTGGAAGTTTGATCTGGCCTGATGGACGTACCACATTCGTACCACTCACAATTACCGAGCTGGCACGACCGTTATAACCGACTGGAAGTTCGGACCAGTTGGGTAAAAGTGCATTTTTAGGATCACGGAACATGCAACCGACGTTGGTGGCGTGTTCTTTAGACGAGTAGAAATCGGTATAGCCGGGAATATGTACCGGTAAATGCAGGGTTACATCTGCTTGTTTAAAGAAAGCCTGCTGACGTAAGGCTTGATTGTCACGCAGGGTTGCATTATCTGCAGATAAAATATTTTGCAGTTCTGCACGCACTTTAGACCAGTTGGCTTTGCCAGATTCAATGAACTTGTTCAATGTCGGTTGATTGAAGTAAGTATCACCTGAATTGATTTTTAAGAAGCCATTCGCTTCAAGAGCAGCAAGATCGACCACCCATTCGCCCAATGCGACACCTACACGACGCTCGCCTTCAGCTGATTCACTAAATACACCAAAAGGTAGGTTCTGGATTGGGAAATCCGAATCTTGTGCGACCTCAATAAATGATTTTAACTGACCTGTCATATAAACATTCCTTGTATCGAAAGGGAGTAATTTCTGGATATTGTCTGACTCATTGAGTTCTAAGAATTATCCATCTGACTTAGACTTTGTTTTTGAATGTTTTAAATTTAAATTTTCATTTAAAAACAAAGAATTAATAAAGTTGAAAAACTTATATAACGTTTGTCTAAGCAATCTTGATTTCTGCTGTTCATCCCATAATACTTATTTTATAAAATTACGCAATATATAATTTAATTATGTATTTCGTAATTAATTTGAAATTTTAGAGGATGAGAAGAAAAAAATAAAGCTACCCAAAAAGCCATTTTTTCTTGTGCAATGCTTTGAAATTGAGTTGCTTCGAGTAGAATGCTGGTCATTCCAGTAATGAGTTTGAAAACCGATGTCAGAAGAAAAAATACAAGGTGGGGTTCAATCTTTAGAAGTAGGGTTAAAGGTACTTGATGCGCTGATTGCACATCGAACCCCCATGATGCTGAAAGAACTTGCTGAAAATTTGTCGATGCATCCTGCAAAAGTTCATCGTTATGTGGTGAGTCTGGTACGAATGAATTACGCCAAACAGCAGGGTGATGGACGATATGCACTGGGGGAACAGGCATGGCGTTTAGGTTTAAGTTGTATTCAACGAACCGACACGATTCAGGCGGCTCAACCGATGATTTACGATTTGCACCGCAAGATTGACTGCGGTTTACAGATCAGTAAATGGACATCACAGGGACCATTGATCGTGCAATGGATTGAACCGAATCAACAGGTTTCAGTCATTACGCGAGTGGGTTCAATTATGCCGTTATTGAACTCAGCAACGGGTCGTGCCTATGCTGCATTTATGGCAGAAGATATTGTTCGACCATTGATGGAACGTGAATGGCAACAGAAACAGGCGCTCAATCAACAGGTTTATCCTGCCAATTGGGACGAGTTTCTGGAATTGAAACAAAGCATCATCCAGCAAGGTGCTGCGACAGTTTCAGGCGATATGCTGGTAGGTGTAAATGCGATCTGCGTACCAATTTTTAATAGCCATGGCGAGATTGAATTTTGTATTGCAGCGTTAGCAAGCGAATTGCATCTTCCTATTGATTTTAAACACGAAAGAGTTAAAGCGTTGAAGGAAACAGCAGCAGCTTTAACTCGTTACATTACTCAAGGCTAAAGTCTATCTGAACTGTGTTTTCTCCTTGAGTTGTGTAGTCTGCTTATAAGGAAACGGGGAAAGCACAATGAATGACTCGAACAATTTTTTCTATGGTTGTGGATTTTTGCATTAATGGCAGTATCAGGTATCCCCATTGCACTGATCATTACTACTTTCACTATTTATTTAAATCAGTTTATCCAGACTATTGGCATTTCACTGACGTAATTTGCTTTGTGTTCAAGTTTAAGATCATGACCCTGCAATGACCTAATATCTATGCCCAGCTTATTTTGCAGTATTTGTACTGATTTGGGTGGGATGCCTTTAGCTTAAGATCATCATTATTTTATTGCATGTGAATGCTTATTCTGGTGAATGGGAGTGCCAAAATAGAATGCCTATTTTGGCCGAATTCGTGCCTTGAGGTAAAAAGCAGGGATAAAGGATTAAGATTAAACCTATAAAAGTAGTGATATAAAAAAAGCCCTGATCATTGATCAGGGCTTTTTCGTATTCTGGAGCGGGAAAGGAGACTCGAACTCCCGACCCCAACCTTGGCAAGGTTATGCTCTACCAACTGAGCTATTCCCGCAATGGTCTGCATTATAGAGAATTTCACAAAACTGTCAACTCTATATGGATGTAAATGATTAATTAATCAGCACGACGCCAAATGGTACCTTGACGGGTATCTTCCAAAACCACACCTTGATCGAGTAAAGACTGGCGAATTTCATCGGCTTTGGCAAATTCTTTGGCTTTTTTCGCATCTTTACGTTGTTGAATCAAATCTTCAATTTGTTCTGCACTTAAGCCCAAAGCTTCCTGACCAATATCAGATTTTAAGAAATCGTCCACATTGTGTTGAACTATGCCAAGAATGTTGGTGAGGTGGCGTAAAGTTGAATAATAAAGCGTTGCCTGTTCTTGGTTTTCATCTTTCACTGCGCGGTTGAGTTCTTTATTGATTTCGAACAATACCGCAATTGCTTCAGAGGTATTGAAATCATCGCGCATTGCCGCATTAAAACGCTCAACCAAATCGTCATCTAAAGTAGCAGTAGTTTTTTCACCATACACCGCCTGATACGCTTTAAATGAATGATAGAAACGCGAAAGGGTATTTTTTGCTTCTTTCAGTGCAGTGTCCGAGAAATTGACTGGACTGCGGTAGTGTGACGAGACAATAAAGTAACGAATCACTTCAGGATGAAATTTATCCATCACATCACGAATGGTGAAGAAGTTGCCTAAAGACTTCGACATTTTCTCGCCATCGACATTAATAAAGCCGACATGCATCCAGTAATTGACATATTGTTCATCAGTCGAAGCTTCACTTTGTGCAATTTCATTTTCATGATGCGGGAACATCAAGTCGGAACCGCCACCATGAATATCAAAATGATTACCTAGGCAGCAAGTCGACATGGCTGAACATTCAATATGCCAGCCCGGGCGACCATTGCCCCAAGGTGAAGCCCAAGAAGGTTCGTTTTCCTTGGTATGTTTCCAGAGCACAAAGTCAAATGGATGTTTCTTTTCAACTTCGACATCGACGCGCTCAGAGGCTCCGGCTTGCATATCTTCGAGTTTACGACCAGATAAACGACCGTATTTAGCAAATTTTTCAACCTGGAAATACACATCACCATTTGATGACGGATAAGCCGTGCCTTTGTTGACCAGATTGCCAATCATGTTTTGCATTTGATCAATATAGTCAGTCGCACGTGGTGCTTCATCCGGGGCTAAGCAGCCCAGATTTTCAGCATCGTCATTCATCGCTTGAATAAAACGATCGGTCAAAGCGGTAATGCTTTCGCCATTTTCATTGGCACGTTTAATAATTTTGTCGTCAATATCAGTAATATTGCGAACATATTTTACCTTCCAACCTTGACTGCGCAAGAAGCGAATAATGTAGTCAAATGCAACCATGACTCGAGCATGTCCAATATGACAGTAGTCATATACGGTCATACCGCAAACATACATATCGATATGTCCCTCCACACGCGGAACAAATTCTACTTTTTTACGTTGCTCTGAGTTATATAGAACAAAAGGTTGCATAGGTCTTCAAAAGGCTAAATATAAGATGGCTCATCTTAACCTAAGCATTTTTTTTCATAAAGTTTTATACGCTTTTTTTATATGCGTGTGAAAAGTTATACATTTAGAAACGTGAGATTTGCATAGATATGATAAAATTGCGAAAATTATTTTTGCTTGAATAGAGTCAACGCTTTACAGCGTTAAGGTAAACCTACTTTGAACCCACCAAATATGCCAAATCAAATAGACTTCCAAAAAGTCGCATTAGAAACTTTGCGTATAGAAGAACAAGCGCTAGGAATATTGGCGACGCAAATTGATGACCGTTTTAGTCATGCATGTGAAATTATTTTGCATTGCCGAGGACGATTAGTCATTACCGGTATGGGAAAATCTGGTCATATTGGTCGTAAAATGGCAGCAACCTTTGCATCTACCGGTACACCATCTTTCTTTATGCACCCGGGTGAAGCAGGGCATGGCGATTTAGGCATGCTGGTGCCGGGTGATGTCCTGATTGCAATTTCAAACTCGGGTAAGAGTGATGAAATTATGATGCTGATGCCCTTGATCAAACGTCTAGAAATTCCTTTAATTACCATTAGCGGTGATGATAAAGGGCCGATGCCGCAAAATGCAGACGTGGCTTTAACCTTGGGCAATATTCAGGAGGCTTGTCCACTGGGTTTGGCACCAACTTCAAGTACTACGGCAACTCTAGCCTTGGGTGATGCACTGGCTGTGGCTTTGCTTGATGCACGTGGTTTCACTGCGGATGATTTTGCCATGTCACATCCGGCGGGTGCATTGGGTAAACGTCTCTTGCTGCATGTCAAACACTTGATGCATACCGGTGCAGAATTACCAAAAGTATCTCCAGATACACCAATGAATCAGGTTTTATACGAAATTTCAAACAAACGTCTAGGTTTAACCACAATTGTAGATCAAAATGATGCTCTACTTGGTATTTTTACCGATGGTGATTTACGTCGTCTAATTGATAAGCAACAAGGTTTTGATGTGAATTTGGTTGTCTCGGAAGTGATGACTAAAAATCCTTTAACCATTTCGCAAGAAGCTCGCGCGGTTGAAGCATTAGAGCGCATGAACGAAAAGAAAATCAATCAATTTGTTGTTGTAAATGATGTAAATAAAGTCATTGGTGTCATTAGCATGCATGACTTGATTCAAGCTGGGGTAAATTAATAAATGGCATCTTATATTTTATTGGAACAGGCGCGTCATATTGAAGCTTTAGTTCTTGATGTCGATGGTATTTTAAGTGATGGCTTTGTGACACTCACCAATACTGGGGATGAAATTAAATCTTTCGATATTCGTGACGGCTTAGGTATGAAACTTGTACAGCAAGCGGGTGTCAAAGTCATTATTATTACTGGACGTAAAAGCAATATTGTTGAAAAGCGCATGTCTGATTTAGGTATAGACCTGGTTTTTCAAGGTCGTGAAGATAAAGGTACTGCATTGCGCGAAGCATGTGCACAATTGAATGTTGCTCCAGAAGACTGTTTATATATGGGTGATGACTGGCCTGATCTTTCTGCATTTGCCATTGCAGGTATGAAAGTGACTGTGCCGAATGGTCATGTCGAAGTCCGTCGTCGTGCCGACCTGGTGACTCAGGCAATGGGTGGACGCGGGGCAGTACGTGAAATCTGCGATATGATTCTGATGGCGAAAGGGGCTTACGAAACGCTTCTTGAAAAATATACGTCTATCCCACATTAATAGTTAAATAATTCATTTAATTTGAGTTAAGTACCACACTTATGGATACAAAAGTTTTATACGTAACTGCTATAGCCATTGCAGCTATAAGTGGTGGTTACTACTATTACAGCGGTAAGGGCAATAAACTTGAGGTTGATTCAGCCAGGAGTATGACCTATTCCGCTGAAAAAATTAATCTTACCCAAACTGATGATAACGGTCATTTGTATGTCCGTGCTCAGGTCGATCGTCTTGAACAGGACATGCAAAAACAAACCTCAAAACTCACCAATCTGAATGCGTCTATGTATAAAGATGGCGCAGTCGATGCTACTTTCTATGCCAAAGTCGCGAATGGTTATGATGATAATGAGCGCGTTGTTTTGTCTGGAGATGTATTAGCGGTAAAGTTGATGCAACAGGGCAAAATGCAGTTTCGAACCACAGAGTTGACTGGATACCCTAAAACTCGTGAAATTGAAACCAATAAACAAGTAATTGTGCAATCTCCGCAAGCTGAATTTGTAAGCCAAGGTTTGAAAGCCAATTTTAATACCGGTCAATACGAATTTTTTAATATTCGAGGAAAATATGAACCAAAATCTTAAGCTTACATTTTCTAAAACCTTGCTTCAGCAAGCAGCTTTAGTCGGTTTGGTTGTATTCTCATCGGCAACGGCATTTGCAATTCCTTCTGACAGAAATCAGCCTATCTCCCTAGTGGCTGACCGTGCAACTTATAATGAAAAAACAGGTGTCACGACCTATACGGGTAATGTCATCATCGAGCAAGGCACAATGAAATTGCAGGCTAATTCCATTGTTGCCAATTTGAATAGTCAAAAAGAAATCAGCACCATTACCGCGACAGGTGGTCCTGCGCGTTTTCAGCAAAAAGTAGATGTCAATAAAGGTATAGCCAAAGGGCAGGCACAAAAGATTCTTTATAATGCCCAAACCGGCATTATTACCTTGTCTGGCAGCGCATCGTTACAGCAAGATGGGGCAAGCATTCGTGGTAATACCCTGAAATATAGTATGAATAAGGGTGATATTGAGGCTACAGGGACTCCAAATAGCACAGGTTCTTCATCAGGCCGTGTACAAATTGTAATTCCATCTTCCAGCTCAAAATCGTTCCCGGGAGCACGTGATTAATGGATCAGTCGTTAAATCAACCACAAACCCTGTGTATTAAACATCTGGCAAAAAACTATAGTAAAAGATGGGTGGTTAAGGACGTTTCTTTTCAGATGCAAAGTGGGCAGATTGTCGGGTTACTTGGGCCAAATGGTGCAGGTAAAACCACGAGTTTCTACATGGTGGTTGGTTTAGTCCGCATGGATAAAGGCGAGATTTATTTAGATGATCTTGATTTGTCTGATTTGGCCATGCATGAACGGGCCCGTAAAGGGATTGGTTATTTACCGCAGGAAGCTTCTATTTTTAGAAAATTGACCATTTCTGAAAATATTATGGCGATTCTTGAAACCCGTAAGGATTTAAACAAGCAGCAACGCCAACAGCGTTTAAATGACTTGCTGGCTGATTTTAAAATCACCCACATTAAAGATTCTTTAGGGATGAGTGTTTCGGGTGGTGAACGTCGTCGTGCTGAAATTGCCCGTGCCTTGGCTGCGGATCCTAAGTTTATGTTACTCGATGAGCCTTTTGCTGGGGTCGATCCTATTTCTGTAGGCGATATCAAAGACATTATTCGTACTTTAAAAGATCGGGGGATTGGAGTCTTAATTACTGATCATAATGTACGCGAGACACTCGCGATTTGTGAGCGTGCTTATATTGTCAGTGAAGGAGCCGTGATTGCAGAAGGAACACCGCAAGAAGTACTTGAAAATGAAACAGTGCGCCAAGTGTATTTAGGTGATGATTTTACGGTTTAAAAAGTTTAAAAAATGTTCAAAATAAAAGATGATCTTGTTATAAATAAATGACAAGATCATCTTTATATGTAATAAGTATTAAAACAATAATTACGTTACAAAAATAGAAGTGTTCTTTATAAAGTACGTTAAATATTCATATAATAAAAATTATCATTCAAATAATGCTAAAGAATCAAAACAACAAGATAGATTTGTGTCAGAAGTTATTGCTAAGAAGCATGCAGTGTTTGATATGCAATATATCTCTACACAAATCAGCTATGCACAGGCAGACAGTTCAAAAGATTTCATGCAATCGCTCAAGTCGGGGATGAATCAAATTTTTGTTCCTAAATCCAA
Source organism: Acinetobacter sp. TSRC1-2 (assembly GCF_049895885.1). Taxonomy (NCBI): domain Bacteria; kingdom Pseudomonadati; phylum Pseudomonadota; class Gammaproteobacteria; order Moraxellales; family Moraxellaceae; genus Acinetobacter; species Acinetobacter sp. TSRC1-2. Next base: position 182,860 of record NZ_JAFCTF010000003.1, on the reverse strand, counting down.
TGAAAACTACAATAAATCCGATATTCATGCTCTCAGTAACTTTCAATTGGATACCGCTAAATTTCAGGAATTACCTCTAATACAAGGTACAGATCGAACACATGCTTTTTCCAAGAATCAACCGATGTTTGAGCCTGTTATGTTACTCAATTAAGCTTCAATAAAACCATCCTTCGAGCATTACAGCGTAGTCCAAATGTTTCACAGAGTATCTGAGTTTTAGCTGCATAGGATGCTTATATTAATGTTGCCAAAGCTGGGTCTTATCCACAGCTTTCAGGTAGATTTGTCGACCGGAGACTTAACTTCCGGGGAGCGTGGACGCCAACTCATTGGTCTCAATACCGCCTACATGCTATACGATTTTGGTTAGGTGAAAAGTGGGGTTGCTGTTAATGTCCAGCAGGCAAAGCTTGTAGCTGAACAGGCTAATTTAATTGCGCAATTCTTACAGGAGGTTTTTTTTATTGTCTGCAGATGCTTTAAAACACGTTATAATTTTACAGTGATTTTTTTATTGTTAGATTTATGCCCTTTACGATTACCTCAGCCGTTACTTTCGAAGAAGACATCAAAAAAAGTCGCTTTCAAGCCATTGCTGTGCCTGTTGAAAGTGAACAGGCAGTAAAGGATTTTTTAGAGACTCATAAAGATCTCACCACAACACATCAATGTTGGGCATGGAAAATTGGACACAATGTCCGTTTTAATGATAATGGTGAGCCATCGGGAACCGCGGGAAGACCTATTCTAGCCACTATTGAAGGCAATGAATTAACCAATATTCTGGTTCTGGTAAATCGCTGGTACGGTGGCATCAAACTCGGAACAGGTGGCTTGGTTCGCGCTTATGGTGGCTGTGCAGGACAATGTTTATTACTGGCTGAAAAAATTGAACTGATTGAAAAGAAAAAAGTCAGTTTTGCCTGTCAGTTTAATGAATGGTCGATCTTTCAATACGAACTCGATCAACAGCAAATCGAATTTAAAGCAGACTATACCGCAACGGGGGTAGAGGTTGAAGCTTTACTACAAATTCATCAAATTGAAGCCTTGTCATTAAAAATTCAGGATGTGACGCGCGGTCGTGAACAACTCAAAATTGTAGAAGAACCACAGAATGACTGAACAAGATCCATTGTTAAAATATCGTGAACAGCATAAGCACCGTTTGAATTATATGCCGTGGTTATATTGGTCATTAAAACCGAAAAACCGGGATTGGGCCGAAGCATGGCAAAAAGAATATCAAGCCTATTTAATGCAAATGGAAACGGTTGAGATTGGGGAAAACTGTTTTATTTCACCTCTGGCGCATATTTTTGCTGAGCCGGGCCGAAAAATTTTGATTGGGGACAATACCTTTATTGCAGCAGATTGTACTTTGCATGGACCCTTGGAAATAGGCAATGAAGTTGCGATTAACCATCATTGCATTCTTGATGGCGGACGTATGGGGATTAAGCTACATGATCAGGTCCGGATCGCTGCATATTGTCATTTGTATGCCTTTGATCATGGTATGGAGTTAGAGCAGCCAATTTACCAACAACCCGTACGTTCACGGGGTATAGAGATTGGGCAAGATGTTTGGCTGGGGGCACATGTCGGTGTGAAGGATGGCATAAGCATTGGATCGCATGCCGTGGTGGGAATGAATAGTATGGTGACTAAAGATATAGAACCCAGAGCCATCGTTGCAGGCAATCCTGCCAGATTTATTCGTTATCGGGATTAAAAAATTCTAATAAAATTAAGATAGATATCATCGTAAGTTGTGATTACATAAAAGCATGCACAGTAGGAAAGAGATATGCTAAGTTAAAAGTAATAAAGAGACTTAAAGCCTTCAACGGCGAAAAGCGAGGCGAAAATAAAATGAAACGTGTAATCGCTTGTATTGATTCTTCTCCATGCGTAAATGCAGTTGCTGAAGCTGCAGCATGGGTTGCGAAGCAGACCCAGCGTGAATTGGTGTTATTACAGGTTTTAGATTATTACCCTGCCAGTTATCACTTGGGGGAAATAAGTGGGGTGATAGGGTTTGAAAGTAATGCAATGTTACTGAAAGAACTGGCTGAACTTGAACAGAAACAAAGTGAATTGGCACTCAATTATAGTAATAATCTACTCGATCATATTAGCGAACTGATTCAGCAAAAGTATGGTTTAAATGCCTCACATCTACAAGAAAAAGGCGATTTTTTAGAGCAAAGTTTTAATGTGCTTAGAGATGACGACATTGCGATTATTGGTCGAGTCGGGGAGCGGTCTGCAGAGCGGAATAAACCAATTGGCAGTAATGTTGAAAACTTTATTCGCGGGGTAAATTGTACCGTAATGACCGTAGGTGAAAACTTTAAGCCACCGACGCGCTTTATTTTTGCTTATGAATATTCACCCACCTGCGTCAATTTAATGAAACGAATTGCACAAAGTGATTTGTTAAGACTGTTACAGTGTCATGTACTCTATGTGGGTGATCATCCAGAAATATTGAATGAACCAGCACAATATTTAGGTGATGCCGGGCTTGATGTGGTAATGGAATATCGTTATGGCGATGTTTCTGAAAATATACTTGAATATCAAAGTGAACATGAGATACAGCTGATTGTACTCGGTGCATTTAGTCACAGCAAAATTCACCAGTTCTTTTTGGGCAGTGTTGCAACGACTATTTTCCGAAATTCAACTGTACCGTTATTGGTTGTAAAATAAGCAAAAGTGTTGCTTATAAAGGATGCTTAAAAATTGGTCATAGTTATCCGCATAACTTGTGGATAACTATATGGACAGTCTGTGTAAATTGCTAATAAATAAATAAAAAAACACTGCGATTGTTTTTTGATCTTTGTGTCAAATTATTTCACTATGGCCAATGCAAAGCCATCATGGCCCTTGCTGCCTACGGTTTGCAATGCAGTACAAGACAAGATTCGGGGATGGTTTTGTAAAGCGACAAACATCTCGCGGATACCTTCAATACTGGGTTTGTGATTTTCAGGATTGATGATATCGCCAGCACGAATTACGTTATCAAGGAAAATAATGGTTCCCGAATGAGACAAGTCTAGGCTTAATTCTAAATATTCAGGGTAACTCTGTTTATCAGCATCAATAAAGATAAAATCGAAAGCTTCGAAGTCAGCAGGCAAGGCTTTTAATACATCAGCTGCACGTCCAACTTTCAGGTCTACCGTTTGCGGAAGTTTGGCATTGTCGATGTTTTCTTGACCCAAAGCGGCATGTGTATCGCGACCTTCAATGGTTAAGATATACCCATCTTCAGGCAGGGCACGGGCCAGCCATATGGTGCTGTAAGCTGCAAAAGTACCGAGTTCGAGTACACGCTTACACTTGTTCATCTGAATGAGCATTTGCAGCAGCATGCCCTGATTGGGAGCGACTGCAAGGTGATCTGGAAAACCTCTTTCTTCGGTGTTTTTTAAAGTCTGTAGAAGAATAGGGTCTTCTGGAATTAAATGTGAATCGATGTAGGCATCAATCTCTGTCCACATTTTTTGCATAGTTTCGTCACCTTTGTTGCGATGCAAGCATTTTAAACCTTTCCATTCAGAGTGCAATTTATCGTTTAGGTTTATTGAAAATAGGGCAATAAAAAAGAGATCCTCAAGATCTCTTTTTATCTGAACTAGCTTCTAGTAATTGCACATAGATGAATGACGCGATAAATCAGGTCCCCAAGTACGGTAACCTTGGGTATCAATATGGATTTGACCTGAAGCATAGAGTCCAAGTCCCATATTCAGGCTTTGACCATGTTGCGCCCAGAATTGGCATAATTTGAATTTTGAATTTTCGATGAAGGCGTAGTCTTCAGCTTGAGGATATGCAGGTCCAATACGGAAATCGATGGCAGAGTTAAATAAATGACGAGATGAGTTTGCCCCGCCCGCACACTGATTCAGTGGTAAATCACGGTAAACTGAAGTGACTTCAAAGTCTGTGAGAACTTTAGCTGCAACCAGATATTTAAATACACGCAAAGTCGAAATTTGATTGTCCCACAATTCACGGTTTGGAATCATGTATTGTGAACGGGCGCATTTTTGCCAATCACGTGCTGTACGCATCAGTTCAAAACTGGGAATGATATTGCCCACGCCATTACGTTCAAGAAACACTTCATATTCACGCACGCGTCGTAAATTATCGCCTATAGCCACCCAAGCATTATAAGCATAAGGAACTGTTTTAGGCGGAATAGGGCGTTCAATGATGATGCGTTCTTGTGGAATGAAGATCCTTTTTCCATCGGGAGTCGTGCTGGTACGTCCTTGTTTCTGAGGAGATGTCGTACATCCAATCATGACAAGCGGGATTAAACTGAACCCGATTAATCCCTTTAGAAAATGCTTCATTATAGAAATCAAATATTTATAAATACCTGTACTATTTTAATCTAAATTAAGGGATAAAATTTGAAAATATTGCAATCAAATGTGTGTTTTAGGTATAAAAAAAGATCAGCAATTGCTGATCTTTTTTTTAGTCTAAAAATACTGTTATTTTTCCAAGTATTGTAACTTGTCAGTTTTACCATTCCATTCTTCACGGTCAGCAGGCTGATCACCGATCTGAGTGATATTTGGCCATTTTTGTGAAAGTTCAGTATTCAGTTCAATAAAGACTTCTTGACCTTCTGGTAATTCATCTTCCGAGAAAATAGCATTCGCAGGGCATTCAGGTTCGCACAGTGCGCAGTCAATACATTCATCAGGGTTGATGACGAGGAAATTCGGACCTTCGTAGAAACAATCCACTGGACAAACTTCTACGCAGTCTTGGTATTTACATTTAATACAATTTTCAGTGACAACAAAGGTCATGGCGACAGCTACCTAAAAAATATGGTTCTAATTACTCTTGCTGTATTTTAGGCAAAAATGCATGTAAGTAACAATTGCTTTTATTGATATTTGTTATATATAGGGCTGTTAATTTTAATAAAACCTGAATATCTGCCTAAAAGTGGGTTATAAATGAAAAAGACTCCTGTTTAGAAGTCTTTTTCATATTCAGGACGGTTTTAAATTAAGCCTCTAGCGCATCTTTCAAAGCATAAATTTGTTGTAGTGCTTCACGGGGTGAAAGATTATCGACATCTAAAGCTCTTAATAGATTCAGCGCAGGCACATCTTTTTCCACTTCCACAACACGTTCAATCACCTGAATGGAAGACTTATCCGCCACACTGAATAAATCATTTTGTACCGCTTTATTCAGTTGATGATGTTGCTGTTTTTCCAAAATCTTTAAGCGATTTTGGGCGTCTTTAATGACGCTGGCAGGAATACCGGCTAATTTCGCCACTTGCAGACCATGACTTTGACTGGCTGGTCCATGCTGAACTTTATGCAATAAAATTAAATTGCCATTTAATTCTTTGGCGGTAACATGGTAGTTATCGATGCCAGATTCTTTGCCGAGCTCAGTGAGTTCAAAATAATGGGTCGCAAATAAGCATAGGCATTTAATGCGTTTGCTTAAGTCAATTACACAAGCCCAAGCTAAAGATAAGCCATCATAAGTACTGGTACCGCGTCCTACCTCATCCATTAATACCAAAGACTGATTGGTGGCGTGATGCAGAATTTGTGAGGTTTCAGTCATCTCAACCATAAAGGTCGATTTGCCGGTGGATAAATCATCCGCTGAACCAATACGGGTAAAGACCCGATCAATTGGACCTAATACTGCAGATTTGGCCGGTACATAGCATCCACAATAGGCCAATAAACTAATCAGTGCAGTTTGACGCATGAAGGTCGATTTACCGCCCATATTGGGCCCCGTGACAATAGCCATACGGTGGTTAAAATCTAGAGTTGTATCATTTGGAGTAAAAGCTGTTTTGCTTAATGCTTCAACTACAGGGTGGCGACCGGCTATAATTTTAACCCCAATTTCAGGGCTGAATTCTGGACGCGACCAGTTGCGTAAACGCGCCTGATGAGCAAAGTTAGCCAGCATGTCAATCTGCGCAATCGCGCTGCTCATCATTTGTAAATTGCCGATGTCTTGACGTAATTCATCCAGCAGCATTTCAAATAACATTTTTTCACGTGCCAGCGCACGCGATTCACTGGATAGCACTTTATCTTCAAAAGACTTGAGTTCTGGCGTGATATAGCGCTCTGCATTTTTTAAGGTCTGGCGACGAATGTAGTGATCGGGTGCCTGCTCAGCTTGCGCGCGGGTCAGTTCAATGTAGTAGCCACTAACACGGTTATAACCAATTTTCAGGGTTGAAACCCCAGTATTTTCACGCTCTTGAGTTTCCAGATCAATCAGGAACTGACCGGCATGATCACGAATTTTACGAAGTTCATCCAGTTCACTGTCAAAACCTTCTGCAATGACATTGCCATCACGTAGTAATACCGGAGGGTGTTCAACAATAGCGGACATCAGGCGTTGGTATAGCCCTTTAAAATCACCCAATTCATGATCTAATTGCTGAATTAAGCTAGATTGCTTTGCCTGAGTAATCGGCTGAATGGCATGGCGTAATAAAGGAATTTGCGCACAGGCTTGACGCAATTGGACTAAATCACGTGGACGTGCACTGCCTAAAGCAATGCGACTGAGCACACGTTCAATATCACTAATGTCTTTCAGGACCAAGCGAATTGGTGATTCATGATAGCCATTGAGCATCGCTGCAGTTGCATCAAGGCGCGCATCAAGCAGTTTAGTGTCACGTAGCGGCTGCATTAAGGTGCGGCTGAGTAAACGCCCGCCCATCGCAGTTTGACAGTCATTGATCAGTTGAAACAGCGATGTTCCATGATCAAACAATGGCTCGACTAACTCTAAATTGCGACGCGTGACTGGATCTAAGGCAATAAAGTCACTGCTTTGTTCCAGTTGAATGGAACGGATATGCGGTAAAGCCGTTTTTTGGGTTTCTTTGGCATAGTGAATCAGTGCGGCTGCCGCAGCTTTCGCAAGCGGTAAATGATCAATCCCGAAACCTGACAGTGTCGATACGGCCAACTGATCACATAAGGTTTTTTGCGCATTATTTACGTTGAAATCGACATTTGGACGCTTGGTGACCGGGCACTCAAGTTGCTTTTTGATTTGCTCAATAATATTGGGATCAACAATATCTTCATCAACCAGAATTTCGCTTGGCATTAAGCGAGAAAGCTCAATCGCGAGTTGCTCATGTTGAAAGTCTTGTTGTTGGACTTTGAAAATACCTGCGCTTAAATCTAACAACGCAATACCAATTTGGTTTTGTTGAATGCAAAGCGCGACCAGATTGGAAGATTGATGGCTATTAAGCAGCGCATCATCAGTCAGTGTACCCGGCGTAATAATTCGAACGACACCACGTTCCATAGGTGCCTTACCGCGAGTGCCTGCGCTCTCGCCTTCACCGAGCTGTTCACAAATGACAACGGTTTCGCCTTTCTTTACCAGACGTGCCAAATAACCTTCAGCGGCATGGTAAGGTACACCCGCCATAGGAATCGGTTCACCATTGGCCTTGCCACGATGGGTTAAAGTAATCCCCAGTAATTTGGCAGCTTTATGAGCATCATCAAAAAACAACTCATAAAAGTCACCCATACGGTAAAACATGAGTGAGTGAGGATGCTGCATTTTGACGCTCATGTATTGCTGCATCATGGGCGTTAAAGTGGAAAGATCAGCCATGATTTCCGGGTAACTCATTGAGGTAAAATCCTTAAATATTTGAATAAATCTAGATCACTAAAAACTTGGCTGTCTCACCAATTTCAATTTTTTGCATGAAGATAAGTCAATTTAGTACTAAGACATTCAGCTTATATTTTTTGATTTTCTGGCCAGCCATGTCCATTAAAAAACTTAACTTCATTCGAGTGGCTTATCTTATCAAATTTGCATGAGTAGAGAAGAATGCTTTGCAATAAATACGTAAAAATGAGGAAACAGTTTTTTTGTTTTTCTATAAGGATATTAAGGGTGGATGAATATAGCTGTAATAAAAATCAATAGGCTAGATTTTAAATATTTTAATGATCCTTAAAATAGCCTAAGCAAATATATTTATACCAAATTGAATAGTAGATCAGTCGACAATGCTTTATCCACATGATCGACTGAAATTGATAAATCTTCGTCCTTAAGGTTTATGTAAACCTAATTGGATGAGATGGAGACGCAATATTCGACGTAATTCTAAAATGGCTTCTGGTGTTTCTTGAATAGAATGTCCGCCTTTAATGATCTTTTCAGAAACAGCTCCATCTAAGTGGGCGCTTTTATACGGCACAATATCATCGGTAATAATATTCAGATCCTCACTGTTGGTAATATTGCCCATAATAGAGTGGAAAATAAGACCTTTACGTGGAGTAATATCTTTAGTGAGTTCCATAAATTTTGATTGATGGCTTAAGTCGCTTGGACCATTTTGAATAAGACCATGATCAATCTGGGTTAATAGTTCTTTAACGTCCAGATCCTGGTTTTGTATGCTGTCACCGATCGCAGACAGGAAGGCACCAGGTATACGAATAATTTTACGTGCTGCCTTGGTAAACCAGCGATCTGCATAATCGGTTCCTTTATGCGGTGATGCGAGAAAAATTGCACGACTAAAATTAGGAATATCCTTCATGACCAAGCGTTGTGAAACGATTGGTAATTTTTGATATTTATTTAACTGGCGATTTTTCATCATGGCTAAGGCTTTTTTGGTCACATCTGCATCACTTACCAATAACCGGGCAATAATACCACCCATACTATGTCCAATCAGAACTGCATCTTTTTTGGCTGGTGCTTTGGCATCAACCTGTACAAAAGCTTGGTTAAGAAGGGCATAGATTTGAAAGCGACTTTCAATAATCGGCATATTGGTTGAATAGAATACTTGCCAAACCTGGAAGTTTTCCCGCAGTACCGCATCCCCCATAATATCATTAGTCAGTCGAATCCATGCTTCAGGACTACTGGCTAGACCGTGCACCAAAACAATGATTTTTTTATTCGGGTTGTAGGGCTCCAGCATGTATAAATGCGGCATGGTGAGATGATCATCACGATCAATCAGGGTTAAATAGGCAGCTTTGCCTAGATTATTTTGTGCCAGCCATAAACCATAGGGAGTCGAAAAGTTACCTGCAAGCGGGTAGGTCTTACCGGCCATGGTTACTTTTTCATATTTGTAAGGATCAAAGGCTTTTATTTCAAACTCTGACTTATTTAAAATGTCCTCAATATTGGTCGCAGATTTTGGCTGAGCGGTAATCGTGGCTGCCAAATAACGGGCCTGATGAATATTCGGATTGATGCCATTTTTGTAGCTAAAATTCATCGGGTCGATAATATATTTGTTTTTACCTTCGCCAATATCATCTTTAACTTGCGGTAAAACGACGACAAATTCTGAACCAAAACCATCACGGCGGTTAATCGAACGTAACCCTGAAAAATTCAGGTTATAACTTGAAAGTAACTGCTCAATTTTTTGTTCTTTAAGCTGTGGGTAATAATCAAAGTTAATGCTGTAGATGCTTTTTCCAACTTTGATCCGGTGTTCAACTTCCGTAGTTTTGTGACGCAGCGCATAAGCCGAAACCAATTTAGCCAAAGCTAAGTTGTAAAAGTCACGAATTTGAACCTGCCTGTTATCAAAAATACGGTCTTGGGGGCCGCGTTTTGTTTTAAACATGTAGGCATAACTGTATCGAATACTTTTATCCAACATGTAAAGCTGTTGGTCCAAACATTTATCATAAGTCACTTGCTGGAGCTGTTGTTTTTCTTGTGACTTGGTGTCAGCTAATATGCCGACCTTACAATCGCCTGAATTTTCAAAGGTTAAGGCTTTGGCTAAGTAGACTTCACTAGCAGTAGATAATAATTGTTCATCTTGAATTTGGGGGATTTGTTGCAGTTCCTGCACACATTGTTCAGGTTCATCAGAGCAGATTTTTGCTTCACGACCTGTCATTGAAAGCACGTTTAAACTGGCTTCACTCAATTTGTTGCGGGTGAGTATGCTTTCTCGTTCATTGGCGATGGTGACGTTGATGGCTTGGTTTTTAACACTTACGATTTGACATCCTGTCAGCAGAGAACTACTGAATAGCGCAGCAAATAAAACTGTGTATATCTGTTTTGGCATAATAATAGTCTGCAATAAGTATTTGTTTGAATTTTCATTCATCATACGATAATTCTTCTAATTTTCAATTCACCCAAATAAAAATAGACCGTACTGGACGGCCTATTTAAATCATTACTTAAAAATTAAGATGCTTTAGGTGGAGTAAGGATTTGCCATACATTCCAGCGACCTTGCTTTTCAATTTCAGCAATTAAACGGTCAGCCACTTCAGCTTCTTGAGGATACTTTACTTTGTAGTTTTTCAAAGTTTGAATCGCATTTTTCTTTTGTTCCATGGCAATGTAGTTATTTGCCGCAGAGAGATAGGCTTCTTGAACACCCGCTTTCATCGCTTTATCTAAATAAGGAATCGCTTCACGCTGACCACCACCTTCAGATAAACCAAAACCGAACCAGAAGTTTGCTTCCGCATCTTCTTTATTAATTTTTAAAATACGTTGTGCATAGGTTAAAGATTTAGTGGTGTAGACTGAACCCAAGTCCAGGTTACGCGCCATCACGCTGGCTTTAAATGCACGGATCAGAACATCAAAAGACGCATTGTCTCGAGATGCTAATGTATCGAGTTGTTGAGTCAGTTCTCTTAGCTTTGCTTCAAACCCTTTACGTTCTTGACGCTCAGTAAAACGAGGTGGGTAATGACGTGCTTTACCTTCAACCAGTTGTAAGAAGTCATCAATTTCAGTGACATCAATTTCATTTTCGCCCGCAAGTACGGCAAATTTTAAATTACGCTCATTGCTGTTCACGGTTGGAATAATCAGCTTATTCACATCTAGCGTTACTTTCTTAGAAGGATCGCTTTGAAGATTGACTTCCATCTTAGTCACAGGCTGTGCTGCAGCTTGTTTTAATGCAATTTCAAATGGAGGTGGAGCATCGTAGTTAAATGGATTCAGTGCATAGAATGGTGCAGTCAAATCAGGTTCAGTGAAAATAATTGGACTAGTCGGCTTTTCATCTTTTTTAGGTGTCGTGCTACACGCGGATAATAAAGATACAGCAATTAATGTACATGCCAAAGGCTTAAGGGTCATATAGGTCATCCATTCATTTAATTTTAAAATTGATTAGAGTTTGCTGCTATATCGTTACGAAGCAGTCATTTAGAATGAGTAAATATCCTGCTTCATTTCATATGAGCTAAAAGTATGCACCGTCGCAAACATAGATGAAGTGTCAACAAACCCCACTTGCATGTTCGTCAGTCTAAAAAAACTCTGACGAACATGCAAGTTATGGCGTGTTAAGATTTAGATAAGTACTTTAGGCTTTGGATTGACTACTTTGTGCTTCACATTCACGGCGCACATCTTCAATAATTTTAAGCTCTTCAACACTAAAGGGCTGTTCATCTTGCTGTTTTTTAAATGAAGGATCGAGTAAAGATAAACGCTGGCATAAACTGTTCATGCGTTTTTCATTATGCTGAATGCGATCCAGTAGAACACGCATACCGTCTAAAATAGGATCGGACTGATCTTGGGTAGCCGCATACGGTTGGAAACCAATGCTCTCTGCATAATCTCGGCGACGTGCTTCTTCAGCATCTTTCGGTTTGTCTTTGGTGATAAAGCGGGCGGGATTACCAACAGCCGTGGTATCTGGCGGAACTTCTTTGGTCACGACTGCATTGGAACCGACTTTGGAGTTTTTACCCACGGTAAATGGTCCAAGAATCTTGGCACCGGCACCCACCACTACACCATCTTCCAGGGTTGGATGACGTTTGCCTTTATTCCAGGTGGTTCCGCCGAGTGTTACGCCGTGATAAAGCGTGACATCATCCCCAATCTCGGCAGTTTCACCTATTACCACACCCATGCCATGATCGATAAAAAAGCGACGACCAATTTTCGCACCTGGGTGGATTTCAATGCCTGTGGCAAAACGGCTAAAAGAAGACAGTAGGCGAGCAGAGCCTTTACACTCTTTTTGCCAAAGTTCATGGGCAATACGATGCATAATCAGCGCATGAATGCCGGGATAAGTCGTTAGAACTTCTAAGGTGTTTCGAGCTGCAGGATCGCGCGCGAATACAGCCTGTATATCTTCTTTCAGCTGTTTAAGCATTAGGTTGATCCTCTGAAGAATCTGTTGTTTTGTCTGTAGATTTTTTCCATTCACCGCTATTTATCGCTTGTACACGCGTGAATATGCCGCGAAGTAAATGATATTCCATACGGTCTAATTGTATACGTCCAAATAGACGACGCAAGCGTAAAGGCAATAAACGTGGATTTTTTGGATCCATAAATTCAATTTCTGCCAGCATTTTTTCAATATGCGGGTAGAATTGTTCCATTTGTTCATGCGTGACCAATGGCTCATCCCACTGCATGTCAATTTCATCGGTCACATGCATGGTGGCTTCAGGATCTTCTTTCTGCTCAGTCAATGCCATCGCAGCCATACGCATTTCATAGCAAATCACCTGAATGGCTTGGGCAACATTGAGTACGCCATAATCGTTATTGACTGGAATAGTGACGTGATAATTGGCCATCGCCAATTCTTCATTGGTCAAGCCACGGTCTTCACGACCAAATATAATGGCAATTTCCTGTTGATCTTTGACAACTGCATTGAGTGATTTTTCCGCAGCAGGACGGGCATCCAGCAAAGGCCAAGGAATGGTACGGCTACGGGCACTGGTACCAAAAACCAGATGACAGTCTTTAATCGCGTCTTCTAAAGTAGGGACGATTTCAATCTGTTCGATTAAATCGACTGCACCTGCCGCCAAAGCATTGATGTCCGGGTGCGGATAGGTCTTAGGCTCAACCAGTATCAGCTTGGATAAACCCATGGTTTTCATTGCTCTTAAGGCACTACCGATATTCGCAGGTAAAGTGGTATTGACCATGACAATACGCACATGGGAGAGATGTGCTGAAACAACAGCATTGTCAACTTGACTCATAATGTGTCCGATTTGAATTTAAATATTTAAAAATTAAGAATATTGATTGGCTTCAGCCTGATACATATCCATCGCATCATCCATGCTGATATTGGCAGGTGGCGGTGCAATGTATGCGGGCTTAGCATGATGCGCAGCCTTGGCGGCTTTGGATTTCACCTGGTATTCAATATGGATGACATCTTTACCAAAATAATCGCGCAATTTTGCCAGCAGCTCATCCTGCGGTGCAACTTTCCAATTCAGTCCCAAGTGAACTTCCGCAGAAGCGTAGGGATAATCAATTTGTAATTGCATTGGAATATGATTGCACATATCGACATTACAAAATGGCAGCAGAATTTTTTGTAAATCCTGACTCAAGGTTTTGCTCAGATGTTCATTGTTCAGTTTAATTTGAATGCTATTGGCACGTTTCTGACGAATATCATTCAGACTAAAGGCTTTGGTTAAGCGTCCCATTGGACGATCATAACCTTCACGTTCATAGATTTCGCCTTCAATCACCACCACACGGTCGGCCTGAATGACATCTTTAAAACGCTGGAAGCGTTCATGATTGGCAGAAACTTCTATCCGTGCCGTACCATCATCCAGAGTCACCATCATCCGGTTCGGGAAGTTGGCAATATCCACCACCAATCCGGCAAATACCGTGGTGACACCGCGACGTGTCGGGGTTAATTCATTAATTCGTACAGGAATAAAAGACTTTAACTCTGGACGATAAACATCAATTGGATGTCCGGTGAGATACAAGCCAAGCGTGTCTTTTTCGCCTTTTAGACGAACTTCATCTGACCATGGTTTTACTGGTTTAGACGGTTTGCGTTGAACTTCTTCAACTTCACCAAATAAATCCATAATTCCGGTTTCGCGATTAGAGCGTGCCTGGTCAGCCGCCTGAACCGCTTCAGGCAATTGCGCCATAATGCTGGCACGATCAATGCCTAAACAGTCTAGAGCACCTGAACGGATGAGGGCTTCCAAAGTCCGTTTATTGATTTTTTTCAAATCAATACGGTGGCAGAAATCGAATAAATCTTTGTAAGGACCATCCTGCAAACGTGAGTCAATCACCGATTGCATAGCTGCTTCACCCACGCCTTTAATGGCACCCAGACCATAAACAATGGTTTTTTCATCACTGGCATGGAACTGGTAAAAAGACATATTAATAGAAGGTGGAAACACTTCTAAGCCATTAATTCGGCAGTCATCAATCAAAAATACAATACTGTCGGTATTCTGCATTTCCGAAGTGAGTACTGCTGCCATAAATTCAGACGGATAATAGGCTTTTAACCATGCTGTTTGGTAAGCAATTAAGGCGTAAGCTGCCGCATGTGATTTGTTAAAACCGTACCCTGCAAACTTTTCCATATAGTCAAAAATATGGTTGGCTGTCGCTTCATCAATGTCTTTTTTTGCAGCACCTTCAATAAAGATTTGACGCTGCTTGACCATTTCTTCAGGTTTCTTTTTACCCATGGCGCGACGCAACATGTCCGCGCCACCGAGGGTATAACCGGCACAGTACTGTGCAGCCTGCATGACCTGTTCCTGATACACCATGATCCCGTAAGTCGGCTCAAGTACGCCTTCCAATAACGGATGCAGATATTCAAACTCACCGCCATGCATACGGTGGATAAAGTCAGGAATAAGATCCATGGGACCTGGACGGTACAAGGATACGAAAGCAATAATTTCTTCGAACTTGCTTGGACGCGCCTCTTTCAGCATTTTTTTCATGCCGACGGATTCAAACTGGAAGATCGCAGTAGTATTGGCATTTGCGAATATCGAATAGGCTTTGGCATCGTCTAGCGGAATATGCGCAATATCCACGGTTTTTTCCGGCCCAATGCGTTTATTAATATTTTGAATTGCATCTTCAATTACGGTCAGGTTACGCAAACCCAAGAAGTCGAACTTGACCAGACCGGCTGATTCAACATCGTCTTTATCGAATTGGGCAACACGGTTAGTTCCGTCTGCATCGCACATGACGGCTGAATAGTCGGTAATTTTACCAGGTGCAATCACCACACCACCGGCATGTTTGCCGGTATTACGGGTAATGCCTTCAAGTTTCAGCGCCATTTCCCAGATTTCAGCCGCATCATCATTGTCTGGATTGGATGGATTGGTGACGATATCTTTAAGTTGGGGTTCCATGTCGATGGCACCACGAAGGTCTACACCTAAGGGTTTGGTCGGGATCAACTTGGAGATACGGTCTGCAAGTCCATAAGATTTACCCAGTACCCGCGCAACATCTCGAATGGCACCTTTCGCGGCCATGGTTCCGAAAGTGGCAATCTGTGATACTGCATCTCGTCCGTAATTACGGGCGACATAGTCAATCACCCGATCACGACCTGCAATACAGAAGTCGATGTCAAAGTCGGGCATTGAAACACGTTCAGGGTTCAAGAAACGTTCGAACAGCAAGTCATAACGCAGAGGATCGAGATCGGTAATTTTCAGGCTATAGGCAACCAGTGAACCCGCACCTGAACCACGTCCCGGACCTACCGGTACGCCATTATTTTTGGACCATTGAATGAAGTCCATTACAATCAGGAAGTAGCCCGGGAATCCCATGTTCAGGATCGTACCAATCTCGTAGGCTAGACGTTCATCATAAACCTTACGAATTTCAGGCCAGTCTTCATCCCGTTTTTCAACGGGATAAAGGAAGTTTAAGCGTTCTTCCAAGCCTTCTTTAGAAATATACTCAAAGAAGGTATCAATGGTATGACCTTCTGGAACGGGAAAGTCGGGAAGGTCATTGAAGCCTAAACGCAAGCTGACATTACAGCGTTTGGCAATGTGATAAGTGTTTTCAATCGCTGTGGGAATGTCTGAAAATAGTTCAGTCATTTCCTCGGCAGTTTTGAAATATTGTTCAGGCGTGTAATAACGTGGGCGACGGTTATCACCAAGGACATAACCATCGGCAATACAGACCCGTGCTTCATGTGCTTCGAAGTCGGTTGCTGCAATAAAATGCACATCATTATGGGCCACAACCCCAATATTGTATTTTTGGGCCAGCTTAACCGCACCTGCAATAAAACTTTCTTCATCGGGACGGTCGGTACGGGTGAGGGCTAAATAAACTCGATTGCCAAATTTTTCTATCCATTCTTCTAATAATGCTTCAGCTTTTTGCGGATTCGATGAGTTGAGCATTTTGCCAACGTCACTATGCATGCCTAACAGCACAATGATGTCTTGACTCTGCTCAAGCACCCAGTCTTTTTTTACGCAGGGAATATCAAGCTGCTGACCCTCAATAAAACCACGCGAAACGATTTCGGTCAGACTGCGCCAACCTTTATTGGTCATGGAAAGCAGCGTTACTTTGTGGCCTGCATCATTCAGGCGAATGACACTGCCCATAATCGGTTTGATGCCCTTATCCAAGCATTTTTTATAAAATTTAACTGCGGCATGCAAGTTGGATAGATCTGTTAATGCCAAAGCTGGCATTTCATCATTCACTGCAGCTTTAATAAGATCAGGTATACGTACGATCGATTCCGTAATTGAAAATTCTGTATGTATACCAAGATGAACAAAGTGCATAAATGAGTCCCTGCAAAAACTGACGGCTATTTTAGCATGCTCTGAATGTGGGAATGGCTTAATATTTACCAAATTTCAAGTAGATTTTTGATCATAATATGGGCCGTAATTGATGTTTTTATTGATAAAATATGAAATTGCATTATTTTTAATCAGAATATTTTTGCCAAATAAAAACCCTCTAACTGAGGGTTTTAAAGCTTTGACCTGATGAAGATTTATCTTAAATTATCTTAATTTGGCGAGCCATTCACCCACAGTCTGAACAATTTGCACCAACAGCAACAGCACAATCACGGTTAAAATCACCACACTGGTATCAAAGCGTTGATAGCCATATGAAATCGCCAAATCACCAATACCACCGGCACCGACTGCACCCGCCATTGCGGTTGCGCCAATTAAACTGATGGTCGCAGTGGTTAAATTCAAAATCAGCGAACTGCGTGATTCAGGCAAAATAAACTTGAAAATAATCTGTAATGGGGTGGCACCCATCGCTTGAGCAGATTCCACGATCCCTTCATTCACTTCAAGTAAAGACGTTTCAATCAGGCGTCCCATATATGGACCAATGTAGATGGTCAGTGGAACAATCGCTGCCCAGGTGCCAATTGAAGTACCGACTAAAAATTTAGTTAGTGGAATAACCGCAATCAGCAAGATAATAAATGGAAGTGAACGGAGGGCATTCACAATCGGGTTGAGAATATGATAAACCGCACGATTGGGAAGGATCCCTTCAGGTCGAGTGACCAATAACACAATACCTTGAATAAAGCCCCAAATTCCGCCGAACAGCATCGCAAAGAACACCATGTGAAAGGTTTCTTGCAATGCCGTAACGAACTGGTCAATCGACAGGGAGCTTTGCCAAAACGGTGCAGTCAGTTCAGTGAGCCATTGTACGATTAAATCTCTCATACTTGAGCTCCTGAATGTTCAACTTTCACGCCATTTTGTTCTAAATATTCAATTGCTTGCTGAATAATTTCTGGATTACCTAACAATTGGATAAACATCTGTCCAATCACGGTGCCATTAATTTCAGTCATATTGGCAAACAAAATATTTAAGCTAATATCAAATTTCTTAATTACTGCTTGTACCACAGTTTCTTGAGCAGATTTGCCTAAAAACTGTAGGCAATAAATACTGTTGTGATTCTGATTTTCGAGATTGTTTAAAATATTGACTGGTAACTGTTGTCGAAGCACCGTTTGAATAAAGTTTTTAGTGGTGGGATGCTGCGGCTGACTAAAAATTTCCAGGGTGGAACCGGTTTCAATCACTTTGCCTTGTTCCATTACCGCGACATAATCACAAACCGTCTCAATCACATCCATTTCATGGGTCACCATCACAATGGTGATATTTTGTTCTTGATTAATCTTCTTGAGCAAAGCCAAAACAGATTTGGTGGTTTGCGGATCAAGCGCAGAAGTGGCTTCGTCGCAGAGTAAAATTTTAGGATGATTGGCAAGCGCGCGGGCAATACCGACCCGTTGTTTTTGCCCCCCCGAAAGCTCATCGGGGAAAGCATCTTTTTTATGCTTAAGGTCAATAAACTCAAGTAATTCATTTAAGCGCTTTTCACGTTCAGCCTTACTTACACCCAAAAGCTTCAATGGCATTTCAATATTTGCTGCCACAGTTTTGGTCTGCAACAAGTTGAAGTGTTGAAAGATCATACCGATATTTGCACGTTCTTGACGTAATGAGCGTGCATCCAAAGCGGTAAAATCTTTTTGATTAATAATCATCTGACCTTCGTTCGGTCGTTCCAGTAAATTAATCAAACGAATTAAGGTACTCTTACCTGCACCACTATAGCCAATAATGCCAAAAATACTGCCTTCTGGAATCTCCAAATTAATTTGGTCCAGAGCACGTATGGTTTGACCTTTTAGCTGATAGTGCTTTGAAATGTTTTTAAATTCAATCATATCGTCAAACACTAAGCAGAAAATAAAAAACAGGCAAAATGACTTTGCCTGTTTGGTTTAGATGATTATATTACTATTTTGTTTCAGTTAAATAACTAATTGGTTTATTTACATCAACCTTAGTGCCGCCAAAGTGTTCTTGAACATATTTGTTCACAGCTTCGGTATGATACAACGCGCCTACTTTTTGTAGTAGAGGATCATCTTTACGTGATTCAGCAGTCGCTAAAATATTTACATTTAACTTGGTGCTTTGGTCTACTGGCTCATAGTAGATCGAATCTTTCAGCACGTTCAAGCCACCTTCAAGCGCTAGCGTATTCCCTAAAACAATCGCATCTACTTCATCTTTCACGCGAACAGCGGTTGCCATTTGAATCGGTTTAATTACGATTTTTTTAGCATTTTCAGTAATGTCGTTTGGAGTGCCTGTTGCAGGATTAAAGTCAGCTTTAAGTTTTAACAGACCTGCAGATTGAAGAAGTAGCAGGGCACGTGCTTCATTTGCTGCATCGTTTGGAATAGCAATGGTCGCACCATTGGCAAATTCTTCAACTTTTTTTACTTTGCTCGAGTAAATACCCATTGGCTCAAGGTAAGTGGTAGACACCGGTGCAATCTTGTCTTTATTTGATGCATTGAATGCTACCAAATAAGCATATGACTGGAATGCATTGATATCGACTTCTTTGTTGGCTACCGCAGTATTCATGGCAACATAGTCAGTGAAGTTTTTCACTTCAAGCTTAATACCTGCTTGCTTGGTTTCAGGTAATGTAGCAATAAAACGCCAGATATCTGCGTCTGAACCCGTTGATGCCATTACTACAGTTTGTTCTTTTGCGGTATCATTTTTTGCAGCGTCAGTTGCAGGCGCTTCTGGTTTAGAGCAGCCAGTTAGGCCAACAGTTAAACCTAAAACAAGTCCAAGGAGCTTTTTCATGTATTCATCCCAAGTAAATTTAATTTTGGCTTTAAATTTACGAATAATTTATTAGAGAGATTAAGTCGAAATCAGTATAGAACGAAGGCATGATGACAGTCATCATGTCCAAAATTTTCTCTGATAGATGTGCAGCACTATATAATTTACAAATTACGCTATGCAATCAGCAATCTGTCGAATAGTGATTTAAAACAATTATAAAATTTTTAAATCATTGTATTCATTAACGAGAATGCTTTTTTACTCAATCAAAATTTGCCTCATCATAGCAATAAATGTATATGCGTAATAGTGATTATAAATCTTATACTTAGCTTTATTTTGCATAAGAAAGTTTAAATTTTTTATAAATTAATCCATAAAACAATAGATTAATTTTATTGAAATTAATAAAACTGAGCATTTTATGTATTTAGCTTGTATATAAGTTTTTTGAAAATACAAAGATGAAAAATGGATAAGTAAAAATTCTAAACTTTCATATTATGTCTTAAAGCTTTAGATCTTTGTTCTTAGGGTTTTTATGAAGGTCTGTTGGGTGAATTCAGGATGAAACTACATAGTGAATTTATTAATGAAGCAATAATAGAGGTAAGAGTGAAAGCAAGTTTTATACGAAATATTATTTCGAAGAGTTTGTGAATTATTCAAGAAATAAATGCCTTGAGAAATCAGAGAAAACTTAAAAAAGATTATTTTTTAAACAAAGTTATTAGCCATATATGCCAAAAATGCTCATAAAAAAACCGACTTGTTTCCAAGTCGGTTTTTTGCTGTTTTTCAGACCGGTCAAAAATCTTTAACTATCTGAAAAACAATAATATTTTAAAATGCGTTTCGTATAAGCGCCATTATGTTAAATAAAAACTAGTTTCAAGGTATTTGATAGAATCAACATAATATAAATTTGATTGAGATATAAGGTGAAAGATAAAGTAATAGATATATTAAAATATATATGGAATCCAAAATTCGATTTAAATAATGAATATGAATATCAGCATCTACATGATATGACTAACTTTATTTTAGATGCATTAAATGATGATCAACGTGAAGTAAAAATTAGTGAATTCCTGAAAAGAAATTCAATAGAAAAATATCAAGGTGACATATCTCCAGATAAGTCTGATTCAGTAACATCTCTAATTTTAGAGTGGGCAAATCCTCTAGAAAAAATGGGAGAGATATTTACTCAAACTACCTCAGTTTTTTCACTTTATTCTGATCAAGAGTTACCAAATCATTTTAGTTATCCTTCGCTATTTGCAGAGATCAGTGAGAATAGTAATGACATTAATATTGGAAATTGGGAATTTATTGATGCAAGAACAGAATCAGGGGCTTTAGCATACGAATGCAGGAAAAAAGAGGGTTTTAATTTAGTGCCATTTGCACGTTTATTGGATTGGGCTGCATATTTTGATGGCGATGATATTAATGGTGATCCATCAGTTTTCGTTTTTGATTTAGGTGATATGCCACATCATATAAAATTTAAAAACTTCAAAGATTGGTTAGACAAAGCTCCTAGTTTTTAATTTTTCTAAAATTAACATAATACACGTTATACGAAATTATTTTTTAGTTATTTAAAAACATGTGCTTAAGGTTTATTTAAAGGGGGATTGTAGCTAACTAGGTTTTTAGTGTGAAATATCAACTTGTTGAAATCATACTTGGATATTAAAGCCAATGAACCTAAAACATATTAAAAAAGCCCACGAAAATGTGGGCTTTTTAGGCTTACTCTATTCTTTAAAACAATTAAGCATTTTCACGTGCAATCGCACGGTAACCAATATCTTTACGGTATTGAACACCATCAAAAGTCACTTTTTCACAAAGTTCTAATGCTTTGGCTTGTGCTTCACCAATGGTATTGCCAAGCGCAGTCACACAAAGTACACGACCACCAGCAGTGACAATGTCGCCATTTTCATTGGCTTTCGTACCTGCGTGGAATACTTTCGCATCTTCCATAACAGTATCTAAACCTGAAATGACATCGCCATTGCTAGACGTTTCAGGGTAGCCTTTCGATGCAAGTACAATACCAACAGTTTTACGCTCATCCCATTCTGCTTCAGCAGGAAGATTACCTTCGAGACCTGCTTGAACCAAATCTACTAGGGATGATTTTAGACGCATCATGATCGGTTGAGTTTCAGGGTCACCAAAACGGCAGTTGAATTCAATTACTTTAGGTTGACCTTGTTCATCAATCATCAAGCCTGCATACAAGAAACCTGTATATACGTGACCGTCTTTTTTCATACCTTCAACAGTCGGACGCATAACTTCATTCATGGCTTTTTCAAAAACGTCAGCAGTCACAACAGGAGCAGGAGAGTAAGCACCCATACCGCCTGTGTTTGGGCCTTGGTCGCCTTCAAAGATACGTTTATGATCTTGTGAGGTTGCCATTGGTAAGATGTTATCGCCATCAATCATACAAATGAACGATGCTTCTTCACCGGCAAGGAATTCTTCAATGACAACGCGAGAACCTGCATCACCAAATTTGTTGCCAGCCAGCATGTCATCAATCGCATCAAATGCTTCTTGATTGGTCATGGCCACGATCACACCTTTACCTGCAGCAAGACCATCCGCCTTGATCACGATTGGTGCACCATTTTTCTCAACAAATGCTTTGGCAGTATCCACTTCTGTGAACACATCATAAAACGCGGTTGGAATGTTATGGCGTTTAAGAAAGTGTTTTGCGAAAGCTTTAGAGCCTTCTAACTGGGCCGCAAATTGAGTTGGACCCCAAACTTTTACATCAGCTGCACGGCAAGCATCCACTACACCATTTACAAGGGGTGCTTCTGGACCAACAATAACTAGATCAACAGCATTTTCTTGAGCAAAAGCAATGATTGCAGCGTTGTCTAAAATGTTGAGTGCAACATTTTCGCATTTGTTTTCTGTTGCTGTGCCAGCATTACCCGGTGCAACAAAGACTTTCGCTACTTTATCGTCTTGCGCGATTTTCCATGCAAGTGCATGTTCACGACCACCATTACCCAAAACTAAAATATTCATCGGTTCATACTCCATGAATCGAAATAACATAAAGTCCTCAACCCAAAGGGGAAGAGGGCTCTATGAAAGATTTAAGAATCTATTTTATGTAGCATGTATGACTGTAAATAAGTCATGATCAATTCGCCAACTTAGTGACGGAAATGACGCATGCCAGTGAACACCATCGCAATACCAGCTTCATCAGCCGCTGCAATGGTTTCTTCATCGCGCATAGAACCGCCCGGCTGGATAATACATTTGATACCGGCTTTCGCAGCGTTATCAATACCATCACGGAATGGGAAGAATGCGTCAGAGGCCATAACTGCACCTTCAACCACCAAGCCAGCATGTTCAGCTTTGATTGCAGCAATACGGGCAGAGTTTACGCGGCTCATTTGACCTGCGCCTACACCAATGGTTTGACGACCTTTGGCATAAACAATTGCATTAGATTTCACGTATTTCGCAACTTTCCAGGCAAAAATCATATCGTCGATTTCAGCTTCAGTCGGTGCAACTTTGGTCACAACCTTAAGATCATCTTTAGTGATCATGCCTAAGTCTTGGTCTTGAACCAGTAAACCGCCATTTACACGTTTGTAATCAAGTTGCGATTGACGAGCATCAATTGCAGGAAGCTCGCCACATACAAGTACACGGACGTTTTTCTTCGCGCCAGTGACTTCAAGTACGCCTTCAGCAATACTTGGTGCAATGATCACTTCAACGAATTGACGGTCAACAATGGCTTGTGCAGTTGCAACATCTAACTCACGGTTGAATGCAATGATGCCACCGAAAGCAGATTCAGGGTCAGTTGCATAAGCAAGATCATAAGCTGCTTGAATACCGTCTAAAGATACTGCAACGCCACATGGGTTGGCATGTTTAACGATGACACAAGCAGGTTTCGCAAATGATTTAACACATTCAAGCGCTGCATCTGTATCTGCGATGTTGTTATAAGATAGCTCTTTACCTTGTAACTGTCTCGCAGTTGAAACAGATGCTTCAGTTGCTGTGTCTTCTACATAGAACGCAGCAGATTGATGCGGGTTTTCACCGTAACGTAAATCTTGTGCTTTATTCAATTGCGTATTGAAGGTACGTGCAAATTTGTCTGCTTGACCTTCTTCCTTACCTACGCGAGCGCCGAGGTAAGAGGCGATCATGCCATCGTATTGTGCAGTATGTTCGAATGCTTTAACTGCCAAGTCGAAACGAGTTTCAAGAGATAACGCACCGTTTGCTTTCATTTCAGCAATCACAGTGTCGTAATCAGAAGCATTGACCACAATACCTACAGAGGCATGGTTTTTCGCAGCAGCACGAACCATGGTAGGGCCACCGATGTCGATATTTTCGATTGCATCAGCAAGTGAACAGTTAGGTTTTGCAACAGTTGCAGCAAATGGATAAAGGTTCACAACCACTAAATCAATAGCATCAATGTTGTGTTCAGCCATCACAGCTTCATCTAGACCACGACGAGCTAAGATCCCCCCATGAATTTTAGGATGTAGTGTTTTAACACGACCGTCCATCATTTCCGGGAACCCAGTGTGCTCTGAAACTTCTACTACAGCGATATTGTTGTCTTTAAGCAACTTATATGTACCGCCAGTAGATAAAATTTCTACCCCAAGAGCTACAAGGTTTTTAGCAAATTCAACGATCCCTGATTTATCAGATACAGAGATTAATGCGCGTTTAATAGTCATGATTTTCGTCAACAATATTAAAGGTCTAGATTAAAACAGCAGGCAAAACATAAGATAAAAAAAATGCCCACGGTAACCGTGAGCATTTTATCATTTATTCACTCATTAAACCGTGAGCTTTTAACTTTTTACGTAAAGTACCACGGTTGAGTCCGAGAATCTCGGCAGCACGTGTCTGATTCCCACGTGTGTATTCTAGAACTACAGATAGAAGAGGTTTCTCCATTTCTGCCAGCACCATGTCATACACCTGAGAAGGTTGCTCGCCTTGTAATTGTGCAAAATAGTGGCGAACTGCGCGATCTACGTGAATACGAAGAGCGACATCAGATTGTGCAGTAAAAATAGGAGATTTGCTATTCATGCGAATTAATCCGAAAAATCAAATATCACTTGGGTAAAGAGATATATAAAAGTGGTATATAAAATTAAATGAACACCGTTTTAGATCCTAAAACGGAAGTTCTAAAACTTGTACATTTAGCTTGCCACAACTCGACAGTTTTTGGTCAAAAAATAAGCGTAACAATAGTTTAATATTTGTTACCGGCCAAAATCAAAACAAAAAATCTACTCAATACGCATTATTAGAATAAAGCGCATATAAGCTAAACTATAATTGTTGTGAAAATACTGAGGAGTTTGCAGCACAAAGCTTTCGTGGCGCGTATGATAGCATTGTCTAAGAAAAAGTGAGCAAGAAAACTACATTTTTTTTACATTTTTTTGTGTTTTTTAATAGTTTTTTTCAATATTAAGGTCTAATTATTTCTAAACTATAAGTATCAAAGCTTTTACGTTCTATAGGAAGGCTAAACTTAAATTTAAAAGGACTATTTTGTGGAATTCGTTGTATTCCTGTAAGACTATCAATCAAATATTCAGAAGGCTGTAAAGAATAAGAAGAAATAATTTCTCCATTATCTTTTAAATTTACCTTGATGATCGGTAGAGCCAAACTTTTAGAATGGTAGTTGATGAGCTCACCGGCAAATTGAGTCTTTTGCTTAGAAACTTGTTTTACTTTAACTTTATTGGTTGCTATGAGTCGATAATTTTGTTCCATAATTGAACAATTAAATGCCTGACATGCGGTATTTAATAAAGCACTAAAGACAGGGCTGTTATTTAAAATCTTGGGGTTAAACCAAAAAAATTGAAAAATAAGTAAACCCAGCAGACATAAATTTACAGCGCCCCATAAAATGTAGTTCCAGCCACTTCTTTTTTGTTCTGGTTCTGATTTTTCAGACCAGTTAAGAGCGGGGTAAGTGCCTATCGGGTCTGTGCTGAAATAATTTAAATTGTTGAGATAGGTTTTTAAATCAATATTGGAGTTTTCTACTTTGCGATCGAAAATGTCTAATAAATGTGGTTCTGTGTGCTGACTTGTCATAAAAGTCTCAGCGGTCATCTGGTGTGATTGAAAATTTTTATTATCAAGATTTAAAGCAGAGGCTGATGTAGTAGAAGAAGACTGATCTTTTTCTACTACAAGATGTGTTAACGCATTAAAATTTGTCGAGCATTTTGCACAACAAACCATGCCTCGAGCAACTGTCAGTTGAGCCACGGAGACCTTGTACTTGGTGAAACAGTTGGGGCAGTAGGTTTGTTTTTCGCTCATGGTCTATTCAAAATTTTAATGGATATTGTGGCGTTTTCCCGAAATTCGACACCAATGTTCTTCACGTTTTTCGATTTGAAGTATATCAAAAAACTCAGAATAAACACTAGAAACATCAGCAACTTGCTCTTCTAATATGCCGGCAAGTGCGAACTCTCCCTCAGATTCAATCAAAGTTGCGAATTCAGGCGCAAGTGCCATAAGAGGGCCGGCAAGAATATTTGCGACAAATACATCTGCTTTTTGATCTTTAAACTCTTCATTAAATTCGTCGGGTAAACCCACAAATAAATTCTCTAATACACCATTCAATTCAGCATTTTGTTGGGTTGCAAGAACTGCCTGAGGATCAATATCTGTGGCATATACTTTTTTGGCACCTAATAACAGTGCGGCTACCCCTAAAATGCCTGAGCCACAACCATAGTCGATGACAATTTTATCTTTTAGATCAGTTTGACCGAGCCATTGTAAGCACAAGAAGGTACTTGCATGGTTGCCTGTGCCGAAGGCTAGACCTGGGTCAAGCTTAATGTTTACAGCATCGGCTTCTGGTGCTTCCATCCATTCCGGAACAATCCAGTATTTCTCACCAATTTGAATTGGTTCATAGGCATCCATCCAAGTGCGTTCCCATTCTTGGTCTTCAAGGAACTCATGGCGTAATGGTGCTTCAGGCATTTGTGCGGTAATAAATGTCATTAAAGCCTCAACATCAATTTCTTCGCCTTCTTCTTGTGCGTAGATGCCGGTCACAATGACTTTATTCCAAAGTGGAGTTTCACCTGGAAGTGGTTCAAGTAAGTCCTGATTTTCAGCATCATCTAAAGTTACGCTAACAGCACCTAAAGAGTTGAGCAGGGTTTCAGTAAAATCGACTTGAGCTTGATCAACGGTAATATGAATTTGTAACCACTTCACGGAGATAACCTAAATTTGTGTTTTTAAAAATAGCATTGTAACGGAACTCAGGCTTAAACAACTAGATATTGATAAAAACTATGCTGAAAATAAAAGGAGACACGCTGAAATCCTTTTATTCTCAGCATATTAATTAGCTCATGACTGCCTGCGGCTGAGGTGCAAATTTATTAAGTAACATGCCAAATACAGCGGCAAAAACATACATGAAAATTGAATACACGGCAGCAGGCATAGCAATGGTAGAGCTTACCATGACTGTAAGCGCAAGTGTCATGGCAAGGGTACTGTTATGTATGCCAATTTCAAAAGCGCAAGCACGTGCTTGAGCGCTATTAATACCTAGTAAGCGCGGTACAAAATAACCAATAAACAAACTACATAGACAGAATAAAACAGTCGCCAAACCCACTTGTGCTAAATATTCTAAAATTTGATGACGTTCTTTCGCGACTGCACCAATAATAATCAGTACCAGAAAAATCACCGCAAAAATACGCAGTGGTTTATTCAGTTTTGCAGTGAAGTTTGGGGCATAGTGCCGAATCAGCATGCCGATACATACAGGTATGATGATAATGGCAAATACTTGCAATATTTTACTGAATTGCAAGCTAATTTGCTGTCCATCATTCATAAAATGCTGAATTGAAAAGTTGACAATCAAAGGTAGGGTAAAAGCAGCAATGACTGAATTGATTGCGGTTAAAGTAATATTTAGCGCTATATCACCTTTAAAAAGATAGCTAAATAAATTGGCTGTGCTTCCGCCGGGTGAGGCTGCGAGTAGCATTAGGCCGACAGCAAGAAGAGGAGGCAGGGCTAAGACTTTGCAAATGACAAAAGCAATGCTGACTAAAATAACCAATTGGCAAAACAGCGCAATTAAAACAGCTTTAGGTTCTTTTGTTACGCGGGAAAAATCTTTCGGGGTTAGCTCAAGTCCTAAACCAATCATAATGATGGCAAGTGCTAAAGGTAATAAAATGGTTATAATTCCTGAATCCATTCGAAATTTCCTTTTCTTGGTTGGTACTTATTTGATTTAGACTAAGTGTTGTTGTATTGGTTTTTATGAATTGAGTAATAAAGGTATAGCTGATAAATGAAGAATTTGGAATAGTCTGAATTAACCCTTGATCACTACAATTATAATTGCCTCAATTTACTTTAATCTTTCTGAGGAGAATTAAAGCAGTTGAGCAGTAGAATCATTATTTAACAAACATCTGATTCATATTGCAGCTATGAATCAGATGTTTGTTAATCATTAAGTGCTTTTGAATTTCCTTCTTTAAGCAGAAGTGGACGTCTTGTTAAAATATAGCCAAAAGAAAATGCAAAAATGTACATGAAAATAGAATAGATGCCTGCAGGAAGAGCAATCGTGGTATTGGATAAAACAGACAGGGCAATCGTCATGGCAAAAGAAGTGTTGTGAATACCTATTTCAAAGGTACAAGCGCGTGCCTGTTTGTCAGAGATTCCGGCAAGATGGGGTAGTAGATAACCCATTAATAGACTGATAAAACAAAAAAGCGCAGTTGCCAGGCCGATATCAATAAAATACTCACCCAGATTGAAGCGTTCTCTATAAAGTGCAAAAAAGAAAATGGAGAGTAAAAATAGCACGGAAAATAAGCGCATAGGTTTATTGAGCCGTAATGCAATATGCGGCAGGGTTGAGCGAATAAACATTCCCAAGCAGACAGGAATAAAAACAATTAAAAATACCTGTGTGATTTTTTCCGTTGGCATGCCAATTTTTTGATGATCACCTAGAAAATAATGAATCGAAAGATTGACGATAAACGGCAAGGTAAAAGTACAAATCAGAGAGTTGATTGCGGTGAGAGTGATATTGAGTGCCACATCCCCTTTAAAAAGATAGCTGATTAAGTTTGCAGTTGGTCCACCTGGTGAAGCAGCAAGTAGCATTAGGCCTACCGCTAATAGTGGAGGAAGTTTTAACAAGATACAGATTAAAAACGCAACAAGAACCAGAATAATCAGTTGGGCAAATAAAGCCAAAAAAATAACTTTAGGGTGGCGTTGTATACGAAGAAAATCTTTAACTGTAAGTTCTAGCCCTAATCCTGTCATCATAATGGCAAGCGCTACGGGTAAAAAAAAAGCAAATAGCCCCGAATCCATGGAATATCCTTTTTTTGTTTTTTATCCTTAATATTCTTTGAGTTTAAACGAGTTTTTTAAATAATCAATATACAAAACGGGTAAAAGTAATCCTTTTACCCGTTGAGAGTCTGAATAAAATTAGTGTTTTATGGACATTATTGAGACAGAAGTTTAGGTTAGGGTTGCATTTGTGGTTGAGTTTGCATATCAGGTTGAGAAGGCATTTGTGGTTGCATTCCAGGTTGGGACTGCATTTGACGTTGCATATCAGGTTGGGACTGCATTTGACGTTGCATATCAGGTTGAGATTGCATTTGACGTTGCATATCAGGTTGGGACTGCATTGAAGGTTGAGATGTAGGTCGAGGTGGTACAAAACCTAAAGCGCATTTCCCTTTGATTTCTGTACCATTCACCGTTGCCATTTTAGCATTCATATCTCCACTACAGGCGGTGGTTAATTCTGCTTCATCTCCACTAACAGAAGCATTTTTGGCGGAAGGGAAGAATTGAGGTTCACACGTACCATTCCAGATAATACCACGGTAAGCAAAGCTGACTTGAGCGCCTTGAGTTTTACCTTTACAAACCTGTTGGTATTTCTGCGCATTATAAACCTTTTCAACTTTATCATTTGCAGAAGCTGCAAAGGGTGCAAGACATAAACCACATAGAATGGATGAGAGGAGGAAATTCTTATTCATCTTTTATACCTTTGTTTGTAATGTATCCAACATCAAGCTTAAAAAATAATCAAAATAAAACAATGCCAGTCACGTAAATTTTTGCCGAGTAAGTGTTTTGTTTCTATAGTAACTCTGCAAAGCATGATTACATTTCAACTTTTTATGAATGGATAGCCAGTCAGGTCTTCATTCATAAAATCGACTCATTTTGTCAACTTATCTTTCCAGGTTTTGATATAATACTCCGTCATTCTTTTTTATCTCTCAAACCATTATGCATTATCCTAAAGTTTACGATGTCATTGTTATCGGTGGCGGTCACGCAGGTACCGAAGCAGCACTTGCTGCAGCGCGTATGGGTCGCCAGACTTTGCTCTTAACTCATAACATTGAGACTTTAGGGCAGATGAGCTGTAATCCTGCCATCGGTGGTATTGGTAAATCCCATTTAGTCCGTGAAATTGATGCCTTGGGCGGTGCCATGGCCCTTGCTGCCGATAAGAGCGGTATTCAATTCCGTATTTTAAATTCACGTAAAGGCGCGGCTGTTCGTGCAACGCGTGCGCAAGCAGACCGTGTACGATTTAAAGCGGCCATTCGTGAAACTCTAGAAAATCAGGCTAACTTAGATATTTTCCAGCAAGCGGCTGATGACCTCATTGTTGAAGGCGATACGGTTAAAGGTGTAGTGACTCAAATGGGGATTCGCTTTGATGCGAAAACTGTTGTGTTGACTACGGGAACCTTCTTGGGTGGTGTAATCCATGTTGGACTTGAAAAATCTAGCGGTGGTCGCGCGGGTGATCCGCCATCAATTTCATTGGCTGCACGTTTACGTGAATTGAATTTACCTGTCGGTCGCTTAAAAACCGGTACACCGCCACGTATTGATGCACGTTCAGTTGATTTCTCTGTAATGACTCCGCAGCCAGGTGATTTTCCATCTCCGACCATGTCATTTATGGGTGATGCTTCAATGCATCCTGAACAGGTGAACTGCTATATCACGCATACCAACGAACGTACTCATGAAATTATTCGTGGAGGACTCGACCGTTCACCTATGTACACGGGTAAAATTGAAGGTGTAGGTCCGCGTTATTGCCCATCAATTGAAGATAAAATTCATAAATTTGCTGATAAAAATTCTCACCAAGTATTCCTGGAGCCAGAAGGTCTGGATACACATGAACTTTATCCAAATGGTATTTCGACATCACTTCCATTTGATGTTCAGTTTGAATTGGTTCGTTCAATCCGTGGTATGGAGAATGCGCATATTCTTCGTCCGGGTTATGCAATCGAATACGATTATTTCAATCCACAAGCGTTGAGATTCTCACTTGAAACCAAAGCGATTAATAACTTGTACTTTGCAGGTCAAATTAACGGTACGACTGGTTATGAAGAAGCGGGTGCGCAAGGTTTGCTTGCAGGCTTAAACGCTGCGCGCCGTGCTTGGGATCAAGAACAATGGACGCCAAAACGTGATGAAGCGTATATGGGCGTGTTGGTTGATGATTTGATTACACTCGGTACAAAAGAACCGTACCGTATGTTTACCTCACGTGCCGAATATCGTTTGATGTTGCGTGAAGACAATGCAGATCAGCGTTTAACTGCAATAGGCCGTGAAATGGGCTTGGTTGATGATACGCGTTGGGCAGCTTACTGCGAAAAAATGGAAGCAGTCGAAAAAGAAACAGGTCGTTTACAGCACTTATGGGCTGCGCCAAATAATCCAATGGGTAAAAAATTCGTTGAGATGACAGGTGCGGATTTAAGTAAAGAATGTAGTGCAATTGATTTACTTAAACGTCCAAATATCAGTTTTGCTCAAATTGCAGAATTAACCCATTCTGAAGTCACTCCATTTGTGGGTGAGCAAATTGAAATTTCGGTGAAATATGCCGGTTATATCAACCGTCAGCATGAAGATGTTGCTCAGATGAAACGTCTGGAAGAAACGCGTATTCCTGCTGATTTTGACTATGATATCGTTTCTGGTTTGTCTCGTGAAATCACATTGAAATTGAAAGATGTGCGTCCTGAAACTTTGGCACAAGCTAGTCGTATTCCAGGTGTTACACCTGCTGCAGTACAGTTAGTCATGATTACGATTCGTAAGAATGCACAAACTAAAAAATCTGCATAATTTGCCGATTTAAAAAAACCCGCATAATGCGGGTTTTTTTATGCTTAATTTTCATGAATCAATTTTGAGTATAGTTTAATCATAAATAACTACTATAAATATAAGTCTTTGAAAATAAAAACTAATAAATAAAACTAAGATTTAAATTGTCTATTTGTTTAATCTTTTAAGTCTAATTTGATTGGCCTTTCATATTTTTAGGCCATGAAATCCGACTATTGTAGTGGTATTTCTATCGAACGATTGCACACAGAATAGTGAGATGAATCGTTATTGTAAAAACGATTTGTATACTATTGATGGAGATCAATCATGGCACAAACACACACAGGGAAACTACAAAAAATCTTAACGATATTTTTGTGTTTTTGGGTCGCATTTTTTGAAGGTTTCGATCTTCAGGCACCGGGTATTGCAGCGAAAGGAATTGCAGCAACCTTCGGCTTAGATCAGGTTCAGATGGGGTATGTCTTTAGTTTAGGCGTATTTGGAATGCTGTTTGGGGCATTCTTTGGTGGGCGTATTGCGGATTATTTGGGACAAAAGAAAGTCCTGATGTTATCTATTGGTATTTTTGGTGTTTTCATGGCGCTGACTGCAATTGCACCAAGCGTCGAAGTTTTATATGCAGCGCGCTTCTTTACCGGACTTGGCTTGGGTGCAGCAATGCCGACCATGATTTCAGTGGTGGGTGATGAAGCAACGGAAGCCAATCGCGGCAAGTTAAATAGCCTGATGTATTGTGGTTTACCCGTTGGCGCAATTTTTGTAGCCGGACTTGCGATTTTATTGCCCGAGATTCAATGGCAAACCTTGTTCTTGATTGGTGGTTTAACACCGTTGGTACTTATTCCATTTATGGCGTTTATTCTTAAAGATAAGCCAAAACCTGTAGCTGTAGCGCAAGTGTCTACAGAGGCGGTTCCTGGAATGGCGCAAGTATTGTTTAAAGACCAACAATATAAAAATACCTTGCCACTTTGGGTAGGTTTCTTCTTTACCCTGATGATCAATTATATTTTGATTAGCTGGTTACCCAACTTGCTCATGGAGCAAGGTCTGCAAAAACAACAAGCATTCATGGTGATGTTGGTATTCCAAGTGGGTGCGGTGATTGGAACTTTGGCTTTGGGTTACTTGCTTGATCGCTTAAAACTTTGGCAGATGGCCGTTATTATCTATAGTGGTTTATTTGTTGCCCTGAGTCTATTATTCACGACCACTTCTATTCCAATGTTGGTTCTTGCTGGTGTAATGGGCGGGATCTTCTCAACCGGTGGTCAGTCTATTCTTTACGGCATTTCACCAATCTTCTATTCAGGCACGGGTAAAGTGACCGGGGTGGGCAGTGCAATTTCTCTGGGTCGTTTAGGTGCAATGACTGGACCTTTGCTTACAGGGAAAATCTTGGCACTCGGTTTAGGAACCACGGGTATTTTAATGGCGAGTTTGCCGGCAGTTGTAATTTCTGCTGTGGCGGTCACTGCATTATCCCGTTATAAATCTGCGCATAAATAGATTGCTGATCTTTAAAAAAACATGACCTTAAAAGGGAATCTAATGATTCCCTTTTTATGCAAATCTTGATTGAAAAAATAAAGTCATCTAAATAATTTGCTAAAATATATGTATAGCAACCTGATGTCTTATATATGGCTTATCAACTTATTCCCTTACCTGTCCAAGCAACGGACAATATTCAGTGTCCACATTGTCAACAAGATGTCATTAATTGGGCTGAAGAGCAGTATGTGCAGCCTTGTGAGCATACGTTATTTATTGCCATGGATATCGGCTTTGAATATATGACCGATGAATTTGAGCAAAGCATGCCGCGTTCGGTGGATGATCTGCATGCGCATGATGATCAGGTAAATATGTTTGCCGAAATCACGCAATCAACTTATCCCAATTATCTGATTTTTAAATCTGATTTGGGCATAGCAGGGTATTCTCGCTATGTAGGTTTTACTGCATAAATAGAGTTTAATAAAAAAGCTCCCTAAGGAGTAATGCGAGATAGTTAAGAAATTTTAAAATAAATTCTTTAACTTTTTGGTTATTTACGACGGAGTCTGATCTTTTTTAATCCAGTTTTTGGAGCTCGTTTGTTCCTTGCGAAACCGTGTTTCTCATTTGCCAAAAGAACCAAAAACATTTTGTCATTCGCAAAACCTGTTCACTTTTTGCATTTTACTACTTTACTGCAAAAACAATAATTTACAAACACCACGCAGGCTGCGAATGACGTTTCCGTGTATCGAATGAACATACAGGATTATAAAAAGAAAATGCCAATCAATTTTTTAACTGACTGGCATTATCCCGAAATCACTTTATTTTTAGATGAGTAGAAAAAGTTTAGTTTTCGATGACTTCTTCTTCAACATCATCATCTGCCGTATCCATACCTAGTTCTTTCAGCTTGCGCGTTAGCGTATTGCGTCCCCAACCGAGTAATTCAGCAGCATGGCGTTTGCGCCCCCGGGTTTGCTGTAAAGCGGCGGTAATTAAAGTACGCTCGAACATGGGTGTGGCAATGTCCAGAATCTTCATTTCGCCATTTTTAAGCTTTTGGATTGCCCATTGCGCCAGTAATTCATCCCAATGATGCAGCGAAACACGATCAAAAGTACCGTGTGGTTGCGCTTCATCGCCAGAGCGTTGAATGGGAATTTGCTTTAATTCAGACGGTAAGTCTTCCGGATAAACCTCGCGTCCAGTAATCATCACCGTTAACCAGCGACAGGTGTTTTCTAACTGACGGACGTTGCCTTGCCAAGGTAGTTGCTGCATATACTCTTGGGTTTCAGGACGCAAGATTTTAGGATTCACTCCTAACTCTTTACCTGCACGTGCCAAGAAATGCTGCGCCAACATCGGAATGTCTTCACTACGATGGGCCAGTTTCGGAATATGAATACGGATCACGTTCAGGCGATGATACAAGTCTTCACGGAAGCGGCCATCATGCACTAGCTTTTCCAGGTCTTGGTGGGTTGCTGCAACAATACGCACATCAACTTTGACCGGAATATGTCCGCCCACTCGATAGAATTCACCATCTGCCAAAACACGCAGTAAACGCGTTTGGGTTTCAAAGGGCATATCGCCAATTTCATCTAAAAATAGCGTACCGCCATTGGCTTGTTCAAAACGACCTTGACGTTGTGAGTTGGCCCCGGTAAAAGCGCCTTTTTCATGACCGAAAAGTTCAGTTTCAATCAGGTCTTTAGGAATAGCGGCCATATTTAAGGCAATAAAAGGCTTGCTGCTACGTGGTGAGTGACGATGCAGCGCATGTGCAACCAGTTCTTTACCCGTTCCCGATTCACCGTTAATCAGCACAGTAATGTGCGACTGTGACAAACGGCCAATCGCACGGAAAACCTCCTGCATTGCAGGTGATTCACCAATGATTTCGGTCGTTTGAATAGGCGGTGCTGTTTTTGCAGATTCCTGTTGTTGCAACTTGGCAATATGCAAAATTGCACGATTGACCAATGCCAAAGCTTCATCAATATCAAACGGTTTTGGCAGATATTCAAAAGCACCGGTTTGATAGCTTGATACCGCAGATTCCAAGTCTGAATGTGCAGTCATAATAATGACAGGTAGATCAGGGTGACTGGTTTTGACTTTGCCCAAGAAGGTTAGACCATTTATTCCTGGCATGCGGATATCGGTCAAAATCACATCAGGTGTATCTAGACTAAGTTGATTGAGCGCAGATTGCGCCTCTTCAAAACTGGTAACGTCGAAACCTTCTTCTTTGAATGTTTTTTCCAATACCCAGCGCATGGCGCGATCATCATCAATTACCCATATTTTATTTCGCGACATGGTTAAACTCCCAAGGTAAATATAAGCTAAAGACTGTTTTTCCTGGAACTGACTGGCATTCAATCATTCCGCTATGTTGGTGCATAATATTTTGTGCAAGGCTCAAACCAAGGCCTGTGCCTTTAGCACGTCCTGTGACCAAGGGGTAAAACACCGATTCTAAAATTTCTTCCGGTACACCTGGCCCATTGTCTTCAATATCAATACGAACAGCAGAACGCTTTAAAACACCACTAATGGTGACGAGGCGCTGAATCCGTGTTCGCAAAATAAGTTCAGGTTGATGGTCAACAAAGAATTCTTTATTTTCCATCATGGCTTGTACTGCATTTACGCTAATGTTGAGCATGACCTGAATCAGTTGATCGCGGTCTGCCATGACATCGGGTAAAGACAAATCATAGTCACGGGTAATTTTGATTTTCTTTTTGGTTTGATTGGTAATCAGTGAACGGACACGTTCGAGTGGCTCATGTACATTGACCAATTCATAACTTGGTAATTGACGTGAACCGAGCATGGTATCCGCCAGATTACGCAAGCGATCCACTTCACTAATAATAATGTCGGTAAATTCTGAATATTGAGGATCATTTAAACTACGTGCCAGCAGCTGGGTTGCACCACGAATGCCACCTAAAGGATTTTTAATTTCGTGTGCCACACCTCGAATCAGTTGGCGGGCAACTTGGTGTTGTTGAATCAAGTTTTCTTCTTTAGAGATTTTCAGCATCCGGTCAATCGGATTCAATTCTATCAGTAGAAGTGGGTGATGCGGTTTCTGGGCATTTATTTGTGAAACCGTATAATCCACATGAATATCTTTAAAGTTCACACTAATAGTGGCTTCCCGGCGAGTATAATGCTGTCCCGTGACAAAGGTATTTAACAAGGCTTCTTCAGTATTAAATTCATCATTCGGCATATGCAGTAAATTTAAGACAGGCTGACCTGAAGCACGCAGCAAACTAATGTCAAACAAAGATTCACAAGAAGAATTTAAATAAAAAATATTCAGCTGCCTATCAACCAGTAAAATGGCGGTGGTTAAGTTATCCACTAAAAGGCGATAGTCGATCCCGACGGGTTGATCCATTAGCGAAAGCATCCTGTATTAAAATAGCGCAATGGCATCTGCACCTCTTGTTATTCCTCCCTGTTATGGGACATCCAACGAGTTAAATGTTGTCGAAATAAAGCAAAATGCACGCCAACTTTGAGTATCGGTGGAAATAAAAATTCTGACGCTATAAAAGTGTGCTTTTTGTTGTTTGGTTACAGCATTTAAATAGCATATTAAAGGAAATAAAAATATTAGTGAACCAAAATGGTGCGCTTAAAATATTTGGTAAAAATTTGGACGTATTTTGGTGCGTTATGCAAAGAGTCGGCTTTCTACCTATTTTTATAATCGGAAAAGACATACAATACGCGCATTATAGTGGAGTGCAGATTCATGAGATCCCCCAAAGTCGGTTTTGTTTCTTTAGGTTGTCCTAAGGCATTGGTAGATTCCGAACGAATTTTAACTCAGTTAAAGACTGAAGGTTATGATGTAGCATCAGATTATGATGGTGCTGATTTGGTTGTTGTTAATACCTGTGGTTTTATTGAATCTGCAGTACAAGAATCGTTAGATGCCATTGGTGAAGCTATGAGCTCAAATGGTCGTGTCATTGTGACTGGTTGTTTGGGTAAAGATGAAGAAAAAATTCGTAAAATGCACCCGAATGTCCTTAAAGTGACCGGTGCCGCGGCATATCAAGAAGTGATGGAGGCCGTACATCAGTACGTACCTGAACCACCAAAACATAACCCATATATTGACCTTGTGCCTGAACAGGGGATTCGTTTAACACCTAAACATTATGCTTATTTAAAAATATCGGAAGGCTGCAACCATCGTTGTACATTCTGTATTATTCCAAGCATGCGTGGTGATCTGGTTTCTCGTCCTGTGGGTTCGGTTTTAAGCGAAGCACAAGCGTTAAAAAAAGCCGGTGTAAAAGAAGTCTTGGTTATTTCTCAAGACACATCTGCTTATGGTTTAGACACCAAGTACAAACTCGATTTTTGGAACGGTCAGCCGGTTAAAACCAAATTCTTCGACATGTGCGAAGCCCTAGGCCAACTTGGTATTTGGGTGCGTTTACATTACGTTTATCCATATCCACATGTGGATGCTGTGATTGACTTGATGGCACAAGGTAAAATCCTGCCATATCTAGACATTCCTTTTCAGCACGCCAGTCCGCGCATCTTAAAATTGATGAAGCGACCAGCGCATAGTGAAAATACACTTGAACGCCTCAAACTTTGGCGTGAAAAATGTCCTGAATTGGTGATTCGTTCAACATTCGTGGTGGGTTTCCCGGGTGAAACTGAAGAAGATTTCCAGATTCTGCTTGAATGGCTCAAAGAAGCACAGCTTGATCGCGTAGGTTGCTTTACCT
Organism: Acinetobacter sp. TSRC1-2; assembly: GCF_049895885.1. Classification (NCBI taxonomy): domain Bacteria; kingdom Pseudomonadati; phylum Pseudomonadota; class Gammaproteobacteria; order Moraxellales; family Moraxellaceae; genus Acinetobacter; species Acinetobacter sp. TSRC1-2. Next base: position 144,714 of record NZ_JAFCTF010000003.1, on the reverse strand, counting down.
ATTCACCTGTAGAAGGTGCGACAGCAAATGATTTACCAGATCATGTGCCTGAAGAAATCAAGCAAGACCGTTACGAACGCTTCATGCAAGTACAGCAAGAAATTTCAGCAGCCAAACTACAAAAACGTATTGGTCAAACCATGACTGTGCTGGTAGATGATTTGGAAGATGAATTCCCGGTTGCTGTGGCACGCTCTTATGCGGATGCACCTGAAATTGATGGCAATGTCTTTGTAGAAGATATTGATAAAAACCAAATTAAAGCAGGCGATTTGCTTGAAGTCGAAATTACCGATGCAGATGAATATGATTTATATGCAAAGTTAATTCAGATTAAATCAGCCTGACCTGTCATAAAAGTATACGAATAAAAGTTTAGATGTTGGAAGATTCGGAGATTTCCTGATGTTGGATTCAAAAAAGCCCCGTTATGCACGCATTTTACTCAAACTTTCTGGTGAAGCACTGGCTGGAAATAAAGACATGGGAATCGATGCGACTGTACTTGATCAAATGTCTTTAGCCATTGCTCATTTGGTGGGTTTGGGCGTGCAAGTCGGTATCGTGGTGGGTGGTGGTAACTTGTATCGCGGTAGCCAACTCCAAAAAGATGGTTTAGTTGGCCGTGTAACAGGTGACCAGATGGGTATGCTTGCGACTGTTATGAACGGTTTGGCATTACGTGATGCTTTGGTGCGTCGCAATATTAAAACCCGTTTAATGTCAGCACTTCCAATTGGTGCAGTTGTTGAAGCATATTCAAGCCGTGATGCAATCCGTCATTTAACTCAAGGCGAAGTATGTGTGTTTGTTGCGGGTACGGGTAACCCATTCTTTACTACGGATACAGCCGCTTGCTTGCGGGGTATTGAAATTGAAGCCCACTTGATCTTAAAAGCCACTAAAGTGGATGGCGTATATAATAAAGATCCGAGCAAATATGACGATGCAGTAAAATATGAAACCCTTACCTTTGACCAGGTGTTAGACGAAAAGTTGGGCATTATGGATTTAACGGCAATCTGTTTATGCCGTGACCACAATGTGCCACTTCAAGTATTCGATATGAATAAATCGGGTTCATTGCTTTCAGTGGTTATGGGCGAAAAAGAAGGGACTCACGTTACCAATTAATGACGTGGGCCTGAAAGCTCTTTATACTACATCCTATTCAATATTTACATCTCTTAGAATTAAGTAAGGAAGATCATATGATTAACGATCTTAAAAAAGACAGTGAAGACCGTATGAACAAGACTTTAGAGTCTTTGGAACATGGTTTTGCTAAAGTTCGTACTGGCCGTGCACATCCATCTGTCTTGAATGGTGTAATGGTTCCTTACTATGGCTCTGATGTGCCTTTAAACCAAGTGGCAAACGTTGGTCTTGAAGACTCTCGTACGCTTGTGGTGCAGCCATTTGAACGTACAATGGTTTCAGCAATTGATAAAGCCATTCGTGAAGCAGGTTTGGGTTTAAATCCGATTACCGCTGATGCTATTCGCGTGCCAATGGCTGCATTGACTGAAGAAACACGTCGTGACATGCAGAAAGTTGCACGTACTGAAGCTGAAAATGCCAAAGTTGCGATCCGTAACATTCGTCGTGATGTATTGGGTGACATTAAAGCATTGTTGAAAGAAAAAGAAATTTCTGAAGATGATGATCGTCGTGCATCTGATGATATCCAGAAAATCACGGACAAATTCGTTGCTGAAGTGGATAAACGCCTCGCTGCGAAAGAAGCTGAATTAATGAAGGTCTAAGATTTAATGACCGTATCAGAAGACAGTTTGCCTCTTCCAAAACATGTTGCCATCATTATGGATGGCAACAATCGTTTTGCAAAAAAAATGCAAATGCAAAAGGGTGCTGGACACCGTGAGGGAAAAAATGTCCTGGATCCGATTGTTGAGCATTGTAGAAAAAATAAAATACAGGCGTTAACTGTTTTTGCATTCTCTAGCGAAAATTGGAATCGTCCCCAGTTTGAGGTTGATTTACTCATGGCATTGTTGGAAGAAACAATCCAGGAGCAGTTACCTCGAATGGAAAAATTCAATATTGCTTTACGTTTTATTGGTGATCGTTCTCGTTTACCTACGCATTTACGTGAGTTAATGTTGCAAGCAGAACAAAGGACTGCTAAGTTCGACAGCATGGCTTTGACCATCGCGATTAGTTATGGCGGTATGTGGGATATAGCTCAGACTGCAAAACAAATTGCAGCAGATGTTGTTGCAAAAAAAATCGTAGTTGAAGATATAAATGTTGAGCTGTTTGGGCAACATGTCAGTATGGCAGATTTACCCGCAGTAGATTTATTGATCCGCACGGGTGGTGATTATCGTTTGTCAAACTTTTTACTTTGGCAAGCTGCTTATGCTGAACTGTATTTTACCCAAACCTTATGGCCTGAATTTACTGTTGAAGAATTCGAGGATGCATTAGCAGTCTTTGCTGGTCGTGAACGTCGTTTTGGTAAAACTTCAGAGCAAATCCAACAAGAGAAAATTGAGAATTAATAAATGTTAGAGCGGATTATAACCGCATTGGTATTGGTAGCAGTCGTACTTAGTTGTATGTTTGCTACACAGTCTCAGTATCCAATGTTTGTGCTGATGATTGTTGCAGCAGGGGTCGCAGGGTATGAGTGGTTTAAGCTTATGCCAAGAAAAAATAAAAATCTGGTGAAACCGATTGCTTGGGGTTATGGATTAGCGACAGCAGCATTGGCAACTTTAGCATTATATTTTAATGATATCGCACTATTACTTTGGGCAGCTTCCATTTTCTCATGGATTTTAAGCATCTTTTGGGTTAAATCGTATCCAAGTTATGATGGATGGTATAATTCAAGCTTAAATGTGATCGGGTTTATTTTAATTTCTGCTGCGGTTACCGCAATTTTTTCGGTTTGGCATAGCTCGCCATGGTGGCTCATGTACCTGTTTTTACTGGTATGGGGCGCAGATAGTGGAGCTTATTTTGTCGGACGTAAGTTGGGTAAGAAAAAACTGGCACCTGATGTCAGTCCAAATAAATCGGTTGAAGGGTTATATGGCGGTATTTTCACTGCAATGATTATTGTAGTGGTGGTCGAAGTCGTTTATTTGGATTTAACTTTAGCTCAGCATATTTTATTTTTAATTTTATCTGTAATAACTGTATTTAGTTCTGTATTGGGTGATTTGTTCGAGTCTATGATCAAACGTCGTGCAGGAATTAAAGATTCAGGTCGTATTTTGCCAGGGCATGGTGGGGTGCTTGACCGTATTGATTCATTGCTTGCTGCTGCTCCAATTTTTGCTGCAGGCATGTATGTTTTAAAACTTATTGGTGTAGATTTATAGATGTCACAATCTGTTTGTATATTAGGTGTAACGGGCTCTATTGGTCAAAGTACCTTGAAAATTCTGCAACAGCATGCTGAAAAGTATTCTGTATTTGCAGTAACGGCGCATAGTCGAATTTTAGAACTTGTGGAAATATGCAAACAGTATCACCCAAAAATCGCGGTTGTTCCATCTCATAAAGTTGATGAACTAAAACAGCATTTTCAAAATCAAAATCTGAATAATATTGAAATTCTGTCCGATGAAGCTGGATTAATTGCCGTTGCTGAACATGCAGATGTCGATGTAGTGATGGCAGCGATTGTTGGTGCGGCAGGTTTGTTGCCGACATTGGCCGCCGTAAAAGCCGGTAAGCGCGTTTTATTGGCTAATAAAGAAGCGCTAGTGATGTCGGGTGAACTCATGATGCAAGCTGCACATGATTATCAGGCAGAATTACTTCCAGTAGACTCTGAACATAATGCCATTTTCCAATGCTTACCTCAGAATTATTTCCAAACAGAACGAAATGGACAACCCAAACAAGGTGTGTCACGTATTTTGCTCACTGCCTCTGGTGGTCCATTTTTAAACCATAGTTTTGAACAATTACAAAGTGTGACCCCTGCACAAGCGTGTAAGCATCCGAATTGGTCGATGGGGCAAAAAATCTCTGTAGATTCTGCAACCTTAATGAATAAAGGCTTGGAACTCATTGAAGCTTGCCATCTCTTTGCAATTTCAGAACAGTTTGTAACAGTGGTAGTGCATCCGCAGAGTATTATCCATTCTATGGTTCAGTACGTGGATGGTTCGACTTTGGCGCAAATGGGGAATCCTGATATGTGTACGCCAATTGCACATGCGCTTGCATGGCCAGAGCGTATTCAAACCCATGTACCTGCACTTGATCTGTTTATGAATCAACAGTTGGATTTTCAAGAACCTGATATAATACGTTTCCCTGCATTGAAATTGGCTCGGCAAGCGATGCAAAGTGGTGGGTTAGCACCTGCAATTTTAAATGCTGCGAATGAGATTGCTGTTGCAGCATTCTTAAAAAATTGCATTGGCTTTACTGCAATTCCCCAAGTGGTTGAGCAGACTTTGAATCAAGTTGAAAGTGGAACTGCGGAATCGATTGAACTTATTTTACAAGCTGACCAGGTTGCTCGTTCTGTTGCACAGCAAATTGTCATTAATAATGGAAACTAAATCATGAGTGCCTTGTTTATTGTTGTGGCAGCCATTCTTTTACTTGGACCGCTCATTGCGATTCATGAGTTTGGGCATTATATTGTTGCACGCAAACTCGGTGTGAAAGTTTTAGTTTATTCAATTGGTTTTGGGCCAACATTGCTTAAATGGACTTCTAAAAAGTCTGGCATCCAATATCAACTTTCTGCATTGCCCTTAGGTGGCTATGTGAAAATGTTGGACGAGCGTGAAGGCAATGTTGCTGAAGAAGATTTACCCAAAGCATTTAATCGTCAGCATCCGTGGAAGCGGATTGCGATTGTTGCTGCAGGCCCGCTCATCAATTTAGTCTTTGCTGTGGTTTTATTCTGGATTTTATTTATACCCTCACAAGAACAATTGAATACTCGTGTTGGTAAAGTGTTACCGAATACACCTGCTGCAACTGTTCAAATGCAAGTGGGTGACAAAATTACCACAGTGGATGGTACTGCAACCCATACTTGGGAAAAGCTGAATTTTGCTTTGGTCGATCGGGTTGGTGAAACAGGTTCAATCGAAATTCAGGCAGATCGTGATGGGCAAGTTAAAATTTTTCAGTTACCGATTCAAAATTTCTTAAAAAATCAAAATCAATCTGCATTAGACAGTTTAGGCTTTATGCCATATCGTCCCCACATTCCTGCAATTGCCACTAAACTCAGGGAAGATGGTGCTGCGATTCGTCAAGGGATGAAAGAAGGCGATAAAATTATTGCGATTAATGGCGTAAAAATGAATGACTGGTTCGATGTGGTTCAAGTCGTTCAAGCTTCTCCAGAAAAATTGTTAAAAATAGATATTTTACGTCAAAATCAGTTGCTACATTTAGAAGTGATGCCACAAGGCAAACGTGACAACATGGGTAATGTTTCAGGTGTGCTTGGCGTACAAAATATCCCCGGGAAAATAAATATTCCTGCAGATTATAAACAAATGATTCAATATAGTCCGACTGAAGCATTGGTTATGGCAGTTGATAAAACGGGTCAAATTTCAGGTATGATTTTGAACTCGATCGTCAAAATGTTTCGTGGTTTAATTGGTCTGGATAATTTATCTGGTCCAATCACCATTGCCAAAGTGGCGGGACAAAGTGCGGAAATGGGTTGGCAGACCTTTATCTCTTTTATGGCCTTAATGAGCGTAAGTTTAGGTATTTTAAATTTATTACCGATTCCTATGTTGGATGGTGGACATTTAGTTTACTATTTTATTGAGCTGATTCGTGGTAAACCTGTTTCTGAACAAATACAATTGGTTGGTTTAAAAATTGGTATGGTACTGCTCGGTAGCATGATGCTCCTTGCATTATTCAATGACTTCATGCGTTTATAACAACGTAGATTCGAAATAAATTAACATCGGAAAAGACTGGCATGCAGCACACACATTTATTTATGCCTTTGGCGCTCATTAGTGCAATGGCAGCAGTACAACAAGTATATGCAGCAGATGAATTCATTGTCCGCGATATCAAAATTGACGGGCTTGTTCGTTTAACGCCAACAAATGTCTATGGGATGTTACCTGTCAATGCTGGCGATCGTGTCAATGATACGACTATTGCAAATTCGATTCGTGCTTTGTATGCCACTGGCTTGTTTGATGATATCAAAGCCTCAAAAGAAGCGGATACGCTGATTTTTACAGTGGTTGAACGTCCATTGATTTCCAAGGTTGAGTTTAAAGGGAATAAGCTTATTCCTAAAGAAGCACTTGAAGAAGGGCTGAAAAAAATGGGCATTGCAGAAGGCGAGGTTTTAAAAAAATCTGCTTTGCAAACCATTGAAACCGAACTTGAACAACAATATATGCAGCAAGGTCGTTATGACGCCGATGTAAGTGTCAAAACCGTGGCTAGACCAAACAACCGTGTTGATTTAACCATTGAGTTTGTTGAAGGTAAAGCGGCTAAAGTTGTTGATATCAATATTATTGGTAATACGGTTTTTAAAGAAAGTGATATCAAGCAAGCTTTTGCGGTGAAAGAAAGTAGTTGGAGTTCGATTGTTACGCGTAACGATCGCTATGCCCGTGAGAAAATGGCAGCAAGCCTAGAAGCTTTACGTGCATTGTATTTAAACAAAGGTTATATCAACTTTAATATTACCAATTCAAGTTTGAACTTGAGTGAAGATAAAAAGAATATCTTTGTTGAAGTCGCTGTGGAGGAAGGTGAGCAATTTAAATTTGGTGAAACCAAGTTCTTGGGTGATGCGCTTTATAAACCAGAAGAATTGAAAGCTCTGCAAATTTACAAAGATGGCGAAACTTATTCTCAAGAAAAAGTAAATGCGGTCAAACAGCTTTTACTTCGCAAATATGGTAATGCAGGTTATTACTATGCCGAAGTGAACATGGTTCCTGAAATTAATGAAGAAACCAAACTGGTTAACTTGAATTATTATATTAATCCAGGTCAGCAAGTAACGGTACGTCGTATCAACTTCACTGGTAACACCAAAACTGCGGATGAAGTATTACGTCGTGAAATGCGCCAAATGGAAGGTGCATTAGCAAGCAATGAAAAAATTGACTTGTCTAAAGTCCGCTTAGAACGTACTGGTTTCTTTAAAACTGTAGATATTAAACCTGCCCGCATTCCTAATCTACCAGATCAGGTTGATTTAAATATCAATGTTGAAGAGCAACATTCGGGAACTAGTACTTTAGCGGTTGGTTTCTCGCAAAGTGGTGGTGTGACTTTTCAGGCAGGTTTAAGTCAAACCAACTTCTTGGGTACAGGTAATAGTGTTTCTATCGATTTATCCCGTTCAGAAACGCAAGATTATTATAATTTAAGTGTGACAGATCCGTACTTCACCATTGATGGTGTGCGTCGTGGTTATAACATGTATTATCGTAAAACCAAGTTGGATGATGACTATAACGTCAATAACTATGTGACGGATAGTTTTGGTGGTGGTATTAGCTTTGGTTATCCAATTGATGAGAATCAAAGCATCAGTGCAGGTCTGAATATTGACCAAACGGAAGTCACTACAGGTAATGGTGTTTCAACTTATGTTCGAGATTATTTGTTAGCAAATAATGGTAAGGGGATTGGCTATTCAGATTATTGTATAGATGAAGCTGAGCCATGTACGACTCAACCTAAACCTGATAGTTTTTCAGGAGATTACTTAACATATAATTTGAATTTAGGTTGGTCATATAACACTTTAAACCGTCCTGTTTTTCCGACATCCGGTATGTCACACCGTGTGAATGGTGAAATTGCCTTACCGGGCAGTGATGTTGAATACCAAAAATTGACTTATGATGCACAAGCTTTCTTACCTTTAGGTAAAGACTTTGTGCTTCGCGGCTATGGTAAGTTAGGTTATGGTAATGACTTACCGTTCTATAAAAACTTCTATGCCGGTGGTTTTGGTTCAGTCCGTGGTTTTGATAACAGTACTTTAGGGCCTAAATACGATAGTGTGTATGCTGAAAATACTGGTTTAGAAAACTTTGATTTAGAAGAAGTAGGCGGTAATGCACTGGTTCAATTCGGTACTGAATTGGCTTTACCTTTACCATTTAAAGGGGACTGGACACGCCAAGTACGTCCTGTGCTATTTGCAGAAGGTGCACAAGTATTTGATACTCAATGTGATGTTCCTAATAGTGCTGATGATAAAAAATATTGTGAAGACAATTTTGGCTTTGATGCTGAAAACTTCCGTTATAGCGTTGGTGTTGGCTTTACCTGGATTACCATGATTGGACCACTTTCACTCAGTTATGCATATCCATTAAATGATAAGCCGGGTGATGAAACTAAGAATATCCAGTTTGAAATCGGTCGTACTTTCTAAGATGACGTAAGAATAATTCAGGTTGTGTTAATACATTCTCGAGTGTATTAACACAACCAAGCTTAAAGAGAAAATAATGAAAAAAATGACGATGGCGATAGGCATCGCCTTGGCAAGCATCACGTCTTTGACTCAGGCTGCAGGTTATGGGGTGATTGATTTAGAGCGTCTTGTAGAAAATAGTAGCTATTTAAAACAGCAAAATACAGCTGTACAGCAAAAAATTCAGCCGCAGACTACTAAAATTGAACAGTTGTCTAAAGAGCTTGAAGCGTTACAGCAACGGGCACAGTCCAACACCAAATTTACAGATGCAGAAAAGCAAAAGCTTTCTGCGCAGTATCAAGCCAAGTTTCAAGAGTTGAATCAATTACAACAATCCGTTCAAGGCAGCGTACAAAGCTCGATTCAGCAAATTCGTAGTGTTTTTGATGCGCGTGTGAAGCAAGCTGCTGAACAATTGCGTAAAGAAAATAACTTGGATATTGTTTTAAATAAAAATTCAGCACTTGCCTATGACCCTAAATATGATTTAACTGATAAAATGATTCAAAAGGTCAATGTTATTAAGTAATCAATGAATCCTAGACAATTTCGCTTAGAAGATCTTGCTCGCCTTGTACAAGGTGAGTATGTCGGTCAATCTGATTTAACCTTAGAAGGATTGGCAAGCTTAGATGTCGCTCAAGCTAAGCATATTGCGTTTGTAAATTCTGAAAAATATTTAGATCATGCACGTGCTTCAGAAGCAGGTGCACTCATTGTCACTGCGGCTTTAAAATCACAGTTAGATACGCATAATAATTTTATTGTAGTGGATAATCCTTATCTTGCTTTCGCAATTTTGACGCATGTCTTTGAAAAAAAACATACCCAACAGGGTATCGAAAGCACCGCTCAAATACATTCTTCTGCCATCGTAGCTGATAGTGCCTATATTGGACATTATGTGGTGATCGGTGAACATTGTGTGGTGGGTGATGAAACAGTCATTCAATCCCACGTTAAAATCGATGATGATGTAGAAATTGGCAAACAATGTTTTATTGATTCACATGTCACTTTAACAGGTGAAACCAAAGTAGGTGATCGAGTACGTATTCATGCCAACAGTGTGATTGGTGGAGAAGGCTTTGGCTTTGCACCTTATCAAGGTAAATGGCATCGTATTGCACAATTAGGCTCAGTTAAAATTGGGAATGATGTCCGTATTGGATCAAATTGCAGTATTGACCGTGGTGCATTGGACGACACTATTTTAGAAGATGGTGTGATTATTGATAACCTTGTGCAAATTGCACATAACGTCAAGATTGGTGCTAATACAGCGCTTGCAGCAAAATGTGGTATTGCTGGAAGTACCACAATTGGCAAAAACTGTGTATTTGCGGGTGGAGTAGGCGTAGTTGGTCACATTAATATTGCGGATAATGTGACAATTACTGGCATGTCAATGGTCACAAAAAGTATTTCTGAGGCAGGAAGCTATTCTTCAGGAACACCCATGTTAGAAAGTTTGCAATGGAAACGCGCTGCTGTACGCTTTAAACAATTAGCAGATGTGCCATTGACCCAATTAGTGAAACGGCTTGATCATATACAGGCTCAAATCGAGTCCCTTGAATCAACTTTTAAGCGTGAATAGAATATGATGACTGAGTCGAATACTGCTGCATTTACGAAACCTGAATTGCCAATGCACATTCAACAAATTCGTGAATATTTACCTCACCGCTATCCATTTTTATTGGTCGATCGAATTGTAGATGTGACTGATAATGGTATCGTTGGTTATAAAAATGTTTCAATCAACGAAGAGTTTTTGCAGGGACATTTCCCTGGTTATCCAATTATGCCGGGAGTACTGATTGTTGAAGCATTAGCTCAAGTCTCTGGTATACTTGGTTTTATTATGAATAATGAAAAACCAGGCCCAGGTTCATTGTTTCTTTTTGCGGGCGCTGAAAAGGTTCGTTTTAAGAAACAAGTCGTTGCTGGTGATCAACTGGTATTAAAATCAGAATTGGTTATGCACAGACGTGGCATTTACAAATATAATTGTATAGCCACAGTCGATGGCGTTGTAGCAACAACCGCGGAAATTATGGTTTCGCATCAGAAAATAGAGCAGGCATGAGTAATAACGATTTAATTCACCCAACCGCCATTATTGACTCATCTGCAGTTATTGCTTCAGATGTAAAAATTGGTCCTTATTGTATTATTGGGCCACAGGTCACCATTGGTGAGAGCACTAAGCTACATTCACATGTAGTTATAGGTGGCTATACTCGCATTGGGAAAAACAACGAAATATTCCAGTTTGCGAGTGTGGGTGAAGTATGTCAGGATTTAAAATATGCTGGCGAAGAAACCTGGCTTGAAATTGGTGATTCTAATCTGATTCGTGAACATTGCAGTTTGCATCGTGGTACGACTCAAGATCAGGGAATAACTAAAATTGGCAGTCATAATTTATTAATGGTCAATACCCATATTGCACATGACTGTGTGGTGGGTGATCATAATATTTTTGCCAATAATGTGGGTGTTGCTGGACATGTGCATGTCGGCGATTATGTAGTAGTTGGTGGGAACTCGGGTATCCATCAATTCTGCAAAATCGATTCTTTTAGTATGATTGGCGGTGCTTCGTTAATTTTGAAAGATGTACCTGCTTATGTGATGGTTTCAGGCAATCCAGCGCATGCCTTTGCAATGAATGTAGAAGGGATGCGTCGTAAAGGTTGGTCAAAGAATGTGATTCAAGGATTGCGTCAAGGATTTAAATTGATCTACAAGGAAGGTTTGACCACCGAACAGGCGATTCAACAGATCCGTGCGGAAATCCTTCCCGAAGTTCCTGAAGTTCAGTTGCTGATTGATTCTTTAGAACAATCCAAGCGTGGTATTGTTCGTTAATTGAATATGCTTCTACAAAAAAGACACCCTAGAAGGTGTCTTTTTTTGTATTTTTATTTTTTGAAATAACCCGCTTCTTCGGACTTCGGATAATCTTTCATGAGCTTGGTTTTAAGTTGATTGGCCAGTGTTGTATTACGGTCTACATCTTTAGCAATATTATGCAGTTGATACAAGGCAAGTGAAGCCTTGGCCGAATTTGGATATTGATTGATCACAATGTTGTAATTCTTTTTTGCTTCAGTGTAATTGGTCGGTTCAATGGCTAGATTGAATTCTGCCAACCAGAAATAAGCATTACTAATATAAATGCTGTTAGGATTATTTTTAATAAAGTTTTTCATCGGTGCAATGGCTTTTTTTGCACCACCTTGTTTATAGGCATCTAAAGCAACGGTATAAGCAGCTTTGTCCAGATCAGCCGGAGATGCGGCTTGAGTTTTCGTTGCAGCTGCTGGCTGAGTAGAGGCTGCCTTTGCTGTGACTACTGGCGTTGTTGGGGTATTCACGGTGCTGGGAGTCGTACCCTGTTGGTTATCCTCCTCTGAAGCAGTACTCTCAGGATCTAATTTTTGCTGCAACAGTTCCAGTCGCTGATCCAGATCAGTATAGCGATTGGTGAGTTCATGTTTAAGCTTGTCAATTTCATTGTCCTGTTCTTCAATTTTGCCGCGTAAGGCACGAACATCATTTTCTAATTGTTGATTTTTTTGTATGATTTGCCAGTTTAGATTGGTCGGCATATTGGCTGTTGTAGCACCTGAATTAATTGCGACGCTGTTAGCACTTGGCTCAATATTGTTTTGACTTAAACCACGAGATTCAATCGGAACGTTTGCATAAAGTGAAGCTGAACCAAATAAGGCGAGGGCACATAAAACATGCTGTTTGAGCATCATAAAAATATCCATTTCGTATTCTTAGGTATATTCAAAATTTGCAACATTTAGAATGTACCTATTTAAAAGATCTGACCACATTAAAAACGTCCATGCCGTGAAATGCAATATGCATTTACAAACTTGTCGTAGGTTTAAAGTAATTGCTGGCCTTGATAAAAAATATACAAAAATGCTGTTTTTAATCAAGATTGTTTTTTTAATAATCAAATAATATCGATGTTGAACGAAAAGTCATTGCAAGGCTTGCAAGTTAAATAAAAATCTCTATACTCTGTTCTTGCAATGGTAGCCCCGCTGGTGGCTTCGCAATTGTACTCTGTGAACCCCGCCAGGACCGGAAGGTAGCAACGGTAACAGAACTATGATGTGCCGAAGTTTTGCTAGTGGGGTTGCCACCATATTTATAATAAAAAAATGATGCAACCATATTTTTCCTTAGTCTCATCTATCATTCCTTATTTTAAAATTATATGTAGTATTTTCTATGTGATGATCATATTTATTTCTATTTTGATTACGCTATTGCTCATTTCATTTTAATACGTTGGTCTTAAGATTTTCATTTGATTGTTTGGCACTATAATTTTTTTATCCTGTTTTGAAATCATTCATTTATGGCGTTATAGGATACTTTTAGATGATCAATGTTTTACGCTTGGGGCTTAAAGACGATTTTGATTGGATTCAACGCAAATTGAAGCGATTGATAAATGCATGTTGAATGGATCTAGTTCACATCAATCTTTATTTAAAAGGGCGGAACAGTCCTAAAATCAGACGTGATGAGTATTTAAAAAATTCGCTGAGCTTCATACTTATTTCTGACGAGTCATTCAGATCACGACCGGGATTGATCAAGATCTCGAACTCTGCGAATGGATAGTTTTAATCTTCGCTTTTACGGCTAATTGCTTTCATAATCGTATCCATTTCAAAACCTCGATACATTAAAAAGCGGATTTGTTTTGCTTTAAGTTTTGGTTCTTTTTCTACTTTTGCACCATATTTTTTTAATTTCAATTGGTAAGCCTGTTCAGTCCAATCGGTTTCCTTTAGCTCTTCCTGAATTAAACTCGTGTCAATTTTTTTTGATTTTAACGCCAGCTTAATGCGGTTTGGACCTTTGCCTTTACGTTTTTGACTCGATAGCATGATTTCTGCCACGCGTTGGTCACTTTGATAATTTTCTTTTGCCAGCTCATCAACCAGCTTTAAAACTTCTTCACGATCCATGGCATACAGCGCCAGCTTCTCAATCAGGTCGGCTTTTGAGTATTCTCTACGTGTCAGTACTGCAAAGGCATAAGAGCGTAAACGAGAGCCTGTCAGGCCTTTTGGCTTGGGCTGCGGGTCATCTTCAAAATGTAATGCATTGGATTCTATGACAGCGGGGTGAGATGCGGAGATAGATTCTGTCGATGAATCATCAAATTGTTGTTTGACGGCTTCATAATCAAGCATCTTGGGAAATTTTGGATTGCTCATATTGTATCTATCACATTAAATAAAAAACGCCCCGTAGGGCGTTTTACAGTTTAACTCGAAAAATTCGACTTTAACATCATGCTATTTAAGCATCTAACAAGTCTGGTTCTTCTTCGTCTTTTTCTTCAATTGGCTTGGTGATCGGGGTTAACAGCTTTTCGCGAATGAGGCGGTCAAGTTCTTGTGCAATTTGAGGATTTTCCTCTAAATGGCGGATAACATTGTTTTTACCCTGACCAATTTTATTGCCTTGATATGAATACCAGGCACCCGCTTTTTGTACCAGTTCTTGAGCTACTGCAAGATCAACCAGTTCACCCAGCTGATTTACACCTTTACCGTACAAAATCTGGAATAACGCTTCTTTGAACGGAGGTGCCATTTTGTTCTTCACGACTTTAACCCGTGTTTCAGAACCGACAATCTCGTCACCTTCTTTCACTTGACCAATACGACGGATATCCAGACGTATAGAAGCGTAGAATTTAAGTGCGTTACCACCCGTAGTAGTTTCGGGGCTACCGAACATTACACCAATCTTCATACGAATCTGGTTAATGAAGATCACCATACAGTTAGAGCGTTTTGCATTACCGGTAATTTTACGTAATGCCTGACTCATCAAACGTGCTTGTAAGCCCATGTGGGAGTCGCCCATTTCGCCTTCAATTTCTGCACGCGGAGTCAAGGCGGCCACGGAATCGACAACAATCATGTCAACCGCACCAGAGCGAACCAGCATGTCTGCAATCTCAAGTGCCTGTTCACCATTGTCCGGCTGAGAAACCAACAGGTTGTCAAGGTCTACACCCAGCTTACGTGCATACTGAGGGTCAAGCGCATGCTCGGCATCGATGAAGGCACAGGTACCACCCGCTTTTTGACATTGTGCAATTGCTTGCAAGGTCATTGTGGTTTTACCCGAAGATTCAGGACCGTAGATTTCTACGATACGACCTTTCGGCAAGCCACCAATACCGAGCGCGATGTCGAGGGTTAAAGAACCTGTAGATACCGCTTCAACTGCCAGTACAGTATTATCGCCAAGACGCATAACTGTGTTTTTACCAAATTGTTTTTCAATTTGGCTTAGGGCAGCATTCAGCGCCTTACTTTTATTATCATCCATCTCACAACCTCAAAACGATGTCACAAAAATATTAACTTAAGTGGATGAGTTACTTTAAAACGTGTTCCACTCAAGTATAGTGACAGATTCATTCTTTATGTTCTATATCAATTCGGTCAAGTACGACAGAATATGACGCTTAAATTAATCATCGCTGTATGACCAGTCTTAGTCAAACTGTTGATCATTATCTTGTTTGAATTTACTGATTTGGCGGCGATCTTTTTTACTGGGCCGATGTTCAGGTCGGGCTAGATTATGCAACTTTCTTTGTGTTGTAAGCAACTCTCGTCGTGCAACACTAACTTCTGTTTCATCATACAGTTGCTGGGCAATCGGGGCTGCACCACGGTTTGCTGACAATGCTTTGATCACAATAGTTTTCCGATCAAAACCTTGCTGAATAGTCAGTTCCATTCCAACGCGAACTTCTTTAGACACTTTAACGCGCTCACCATTGTGATGAACTTTACCACCCTCAATAGCGGCTTTTGATATCGAGCGGGTTTTAAAAAAACGTGCCGCCCATAGCCATTTATCAACACGCATACTTTCAACAGTGTTTTGTTGAGAAGGATTAGGCATATTTTTTCAGATCCTCAGCTTGTTCTAACAGAACGATTAAGTCGGTTAAGTCTTGTAAAATAGGATAAGGACTTTCAGTCCGTATCTTTCCTTTAGATGAGGGCTGTGCAATGGTAATTAAATTGCCAATACCAAATTTTTTTGCACTATTAAGTACTTTTTCTGTGTCATCAATAAAATAGGCTTGATTGATTTGGAAGGGGTGAAGTGCTTGTAGTTTTTGCCAGAACTCAATTGACTCTTTGGCGTAACCGATACTTTCACTGCTGATGATCACATCAAAATAATCAGCCAGTTGGGTGTGTTCCAATTTAAACTTTAAGCCTTCGCAATCTGCGTTGGTGGCAATCCAGCAAGGATAGCCATTGGTTTTTAGATAATCGAGTAATTCTAGACAGCCTGAACGCAGCGCAACTTTATGTTTAAATTCATGTTGCAGTGCTAGGGTATCGACCCCCACTTTTGCACTCCAGAACCGGGTTGAATACCAATTTAGGGTATGATTGTGTTCTTGATAAAAATGAAATAAAGATTCAGTGCTTTGTTCGAGCGTGCAGCCATGTGTGACCGCATGGCGAATGGGAAGTTGATGATTCCAGATGAAATCATCATAGGCAAGGTCAAGAAGTGTGCCATCCATGTCAAAAATAATAACTGGTCTTCCCATTCAACAATCTCCAATGTTTTTCAAAGTTCAACAAGGCACATAGAAAACCATGCAATCACTGAAAATATTCATTTTTTGCATTTATCAATGCTTTTTAAATATTTTCAAAGTTCAACAAATATGTTTACGTTTCAAGAAAAATTATGTACAAATCTGTGTACATATTTCTGTCTTGTGCATGAATGTGAAAATTATAGCGCATTGGATGATACGTAGCATGTCTTTAAGTGATTCATGGTTAAAATCAAATAACGGTAAAATACGCGATAAAGTTGAAGTGGTGACTGATCGCGATGCCTTGTCTGTTCGCATATCACCAAAAGGGAAAATGGTATTCCAGTACCGGTATCGTTTTAATGGAAAAGCCAAACGCATAGATGTTGGTACATATCCGTTAATGAGTTTAAAAGATGCCAGAATATTGGTGCAGAAATACAAAATCGAATTAGATCAAGGAAAGGACCCGCTTCAGTTAAAGCTTAAGCGTGAAGATGACTATGCAAAGCAGCCAACTGTAAAGGAGATTTGTGATATCTGGTTTAACACGATTGGTGTCAATAAGGTTGCATGTAAGGACGATTACCGAGCCTTTGAAATCCATGTTTACCCACGTGTTGGAAAACGTATTTGTGATGATGTATCTCTACAAGAATGGTCAGAGTTGTTATTCACAATCGTAACAACTGCAAGGACAGTGGCAGTAAAAATCCTAGGTAACTTGAAATTGATTATGCGGTGGGGGTGTATTCACGGTAAGTTGAATAATCAACCCGTTCAACACCTGAAAGCTGCCGATCTAAATGTTAAGAAGGTAAAGCGCTCACGTTATCTATCAGAACAGGAAGTATTTTGGGTGGTTCATGCGTCACTTAGAAATAACGCAATGTCGCCAAAAAATAAGGCCATAATTATCATGCTTCTATTTTTTGGATGCCGTGTTTCAGAATTGCGATTAGCCAAAAAATCAGACTTCGACTTTCATGAAAATATTTGGTATATCCCACCTGAAAATCACAAGATGGGGGATAGAACACACAAGCCGATTATTCGCCCCATCATTCCTCAAATTGTGCCATTTTTAAAGTATGTATTTTCATTATCGCCAGACAGTTGTGAATATGCATTCCCCAATTTAAAAGGAAAGAAGTACACCAGGCTAGAGAAAGGGTTTCAGACGACAATTCCACTGTATGTTGGGAATAGTATTAAAAAAATATTTGATGTTGAGATTGAGCAGTGGTCAACCCACGATTTGCGCAGAACAATGAGAACACATATTTCAGAACTTGCACCACCACATATTTGTGAAATTATGCTTGGGCATGGTTTGCCGGCGGTATGGGGAACATATGACCTGCATGAGTATTTGAGTGATCAGGCGCAAGCTTATGAAAAGTGGTTTTATAAGCTTTGCGCCATACTAGATAATTATGAGCGATTTGACATTAAAGGCTGTATATCAAGCGACTCAAGCAATCCGTTTCTCTCCTCCCATAATGGGCAATTGAGGATTTACTTTCTCATGCAAAGTCTACTGATACTAAAAAGGCTCAACAGTGGTTAAGCATTGTTATTTTGTATTATGTAAAGGGATATTCAGAGGAAGATATTGCGGCTGAATTTGACATGACCATGTATGCGGTGAAGCGAGATAAAATGATGGGAGTGTTGCGCCTTGCAACTCGTTTTAAATTAAGTAGTTTTTTGACTGACTAAACACTTGCTTTGTCGACAGCATATCTTTATATTTAGTGTATGGTGGCAAGTTATTATGATTTGCACCGATCAAAAATAAGCTCATCGAAAAGTGGGCTTTTTTAATGCCTTGAGAAATGCCTGTGTAAGCAATATCGGGGCTCCTATGGCGGTTTTCTTTATTCCTGGTGGTTTGTATTGAATGCCGCCTCCAGATATAACAACGAAAGCTCGGTCAATTGATCGGGCTTTTTTTATTTCTCGGTAAGATTGATACTTAATTATAAATTTTTATGCCATTGCTGTTTTATATGGAATGAATGTAAAACTGGAATCCATAATAACTATGGGAACTGGTTAAATCATGGAAAGTAAAAGGTTTATTGTTTTAGGCGGAGTATTTCTTATATCTCTGTCTTTTCTATGCGTACACGTTTATGCAGATTTAAAGACAAAAAAATCAGAAAGAATAAAACAATTGATACGGGAAGCTGAATTTTCTTTATCTAATATTAATAAAGATAAGTAAGTGAGGTTGTGTAGTGATAAAAATCACAGTCATTGATCGGGCTTTTATTGGTTTTTTAAATTGAATTTGAAAGTAATATTTCGCCAATGATTGAAAATTAATTGTATATAAAATACGCGCAGAATCTATCGCTGTAGTTTCTGAATGACCTTTCCAAGGTCCTTAGTTTATAGGCCCACATCCACCTAATACTGGAGTGGGCTTTTTTTTGTCAGGAGAAAAGCAATGCTCCAATTCCTTATGTGCTTATTCGGCTTTCATGGTGCGACTGAAATTGAATACACAATTGATGGTGAAGAAATCAAGGTGTGTCGGGATTGCTTAAAAGAAGTTAAATAAGTCTCGCAAAGGCTAGTGTATACGAGACATGAAATACTTAGGATTAACTTAAAAAAGGATCATTTTCTATTTTCTTAATTTCTAAAAAAAGCAAGAAAGATGCCATTGATAGCAAAACGGCAACTGCGAAAAAGAACATATCTTTTGAGTATATTGTGAGCGCAATACTTAAAGTAGTGGCGACTAAAAGAGAAATAAAAATCACACAATAAATAATATATTTCATAGTTTTTGTAAATATTAAGTATTAATAGTGTTAACAATATATCAGCTTTATTTAATTTAAATTAAGCAAAAACTTACTTTTTTAGATTAATTAAACAATCTCCGGACGTATTACGGCACATAAAAGCCCTCGCATTCTAGATGTTGAGGGGTTTTTCTTTTCTTATTGGTGGTCTTATGACAGACAAAGTACAAGCGAAACAAGACTTAGAATTTTGCAGTGCTGAGCTGTCTAAGTATCAGAATCTCAGTAGATCAGGTTTAAGACATAGTGAACTGGTCGCTATGGATAATATTATGATTCGTTTAAAAGAGCGTATTGCTAATTTACGAATGGTTTTGCATGCGTGATGCTAGGTGATTTGAAGTGGTGTTATGAGGATTGATCGTATAAAATGTCGGCCACTTTGAAAGCAAGATGCTGGTAATGAAATTCATCAAAAGGAATGTTGAGCTGCAAGACGATGAAGGAAATAAAAAGATATTTAGATGTGTCTTTGAAAAAAAGAAATCTACATTACTTGATGCCCCGCCAGATAGTGAGATCGAAGTATGGGTTGGGGTGATAATTAATGGTAGACCAGTAAAAGTAGAAAGACATTATTATTTTTGTCATCCCGACACAGGGGAAATTTACACAATTTGATACTAGCCTCCTCCAGGAGGTTTTTTAATGGGTGCAATTTATGGACGCAGACGATTACTTCTGGAAAACCAAAAAGCGCCCACCTAAAACGAAACCACGCTCTAAACCCCTACCTAAAGCTAAAGAAAAATATTTAGAAGCTGAAGAAGATTTTGAACATGCATTGAATGTATTTGGAATCAAATATGAAAAGAAATTTCAGTTCAAATCCACCAAGCATTGGCGTTTTGATTTCCATTTAATTGAACACAGAGTTTTAGTTGAGATTTCGGGTGGTCCATGGTCAGGCGGACGGGGTGACAAGCTGAAAAATAAGGCTTGGAGCTTAGATCGTTACGATGATGCTGCCGAGATGGGTTTTACAGTCGTTAGATTGGAATCTGCACCATCATTTAAAGATATTGAGTCGGGACCATTACAAATAAAGTCTCACTTAGCCTCACAGTGGCTTAAGAATTTGAAAAGGCATATTTTCAATGGAACAGATCAGACCATTCCCACCGACTGATTTAATTGACCAGGCTGAGGAAGAAGAAGCCATTCGATTGGCACCTGCTATTGAGTTAAAAGAATGGGTCGTTAAAAACTGGCTGACCATTGGTGGTGAATTACATAACCCGGATCACGACCATATTGCCGAGCTGCTGCACGACAATGAAGGGTTTCTTGCATTCGCCTGGGCATCATCTGCATGTGTGGCTAAAAAGAGAATGGTACTGGGTCAATGTGAGAAGGTTATGTTTAACCAGGGTGGATGGAAGAAGGCACGTCAGGAACAGCAGATGCGGGACTGGTTTGGCTTTGTGCCTCAATACCTGATTACTGTAGATGCCGCATTTTGTGAACAAACCTCTGACCGTGAATTTTGTCGCTTGATTGAACATGAGCTGTATCACATTGGTGTTGAACGTGATGCAGATGGTGAAATCATTTATAGCGACCATACAGGTCTGCCTAAGCATTACTTGGCCGGCCACGATGTTGAAGTATTCTTCGGTGAAACTAAACGATGGGGTGCTGATGAGTCGGTAAAACGACTTTTGGAAATTGCCAAGAATGGGCTGCTAAAACCGAAGACAAAAAAGAAGCCTATACCGCCATGCTTCAAGACCAAGGATTTAGCCGTGAAAAAGCAGAATCCTATGCTGATAGTAAGGAAAAATCAGGTACTGATTATTATGCGCCAATGCCTGATGCTGTGAAGGCTTCTGCAGAAGCGGACTGGAAGCGTACTCAAGCTGCTAAAGCCCGTGAAGAAGCAGAGAAAAAGTCTGAAGAAGCTGAGCAGCGCAAAACCAAAGAGATGGAAAAGCAGTCTGCCATAGCTGCGAATACAGATCAGACCACTCGAAATATGCTTAAGGTCTACCAAGCATTTATGAACACTGGAGTTTTAACTGATAAACAAGCCAGATATTTAACTGCGGAGGTGGGTCGTGAGAATGATTTCAAAAACAGTGGATTATATGGTTCTCACACCGACAAGAATAATGGCCAAAAAAATACGGGTATGATTTCTTGGCAAAAAAGTCGTGCTGTAAATCTAGAGAAGTATCTAGGTTCTCAAGGTTTGATGGACTCTAGTGGGAATATTAAGCAAACACAGGAAGCTTTAGATGCTCAGGCAAGATTTCTAGTTAATGAAATATTTAACAATAAGTCTTATGCAAAGTCGAAAAATGCTCTTTCTAAGAATGCTGGTTACAGTGAACTTAGTAAGACTGTTGGGAAAAATACGATTGGTTGGGATTACGATGGCAATAAAATCAATGCTCAGCCACATCACCAAAAGAGAGATGGTTATTATAATAAGCTTAACTCTGTTTTGGGTGATGATCCAAGTAAAGTCACTTCTGCAACATCCTCCTTTACTAAACTTGAGTTGATTCAAACTCAAAAAGCTGAGGAAGCTGAAAAACAACGACTGGCATTGAAATACAAATATGCTAGTGAGCAAGAAAAAATTGCAACCGACTTGAAAAATGCAATTGCTGATATTGAAAAATCAACGCTTTCAGGTGATGAACAAATCAATGCAATTGTACAGGCTGAACAGGAAGCATCTGACAAAGTTAAAGCTATTCGAGTTGAGCAACTTGAAAAGACCAAAACATTACTGGATGAGGAGCTTCAAGGTAAAGCTATTTTAGCTCAGCGTATCTATGAACTGGAAATGGCTCAGGTTCAATCCTCATTTGATGCAGGCAAGATTTCCAATGTTGAAAAACTTCGTTTAGCGAAACAGATTGAAGATCGGCTGTACTCGATTAAACGTTTGGGTTTAGAAGAACGCCTTGACCTTGAGCAGGAGTTAAGTGGTCTTACTGGGAAAAGTACCGGTGTCACCAGTACAGCCAATGAAATTGGCGCATTAGATAGTCAGAAATCAATCTCTGATATTCAATCTCCTGCATTAATTTCTAACGCGGAAATGAAAGATTTTGAGGATAAGTTTGGGGATCTGACGTCACGCATGTCTGGTCTTTGGGACAAAGGCATTCAGTCCATGATGAATGGCACGCTGACTTGGAAAAATGCCACGAATGCCATTTATACAGAAATGGCAGGTGCATTTATTCAAAGCATGATTACCGCACCGATGAAAAAATATCTTGCAAGTATGGCTACCCGCCTAGCAGTGAAATTAGGTTTTATTAAAACCGAAACTGCTGCTGAAGTAATGGGGCAAACGGCCCAAACCGGTGCAGTTGTGGCAGGTGAAACGACCAAGACTATTGCAACCAGTACAGGAGCATTAGCACGTTTAGCCATCAAAGCCGGTGAAGCGATTAAATCCATCATGATGTATGCCTGGGAAGCGATGGCAGGTGCGTTTAAAGCAATGGTATCCATTCCATATATTGGTCCAGTACTCGCTGTGGCTGCAGGTGCTTCCGCTTTAGCTTTAGTTGGCGGTATTGCGGGCAATATTAAGTCTGCTCGAGGAGGTTACGACATTCCTTCAGGTGTGAATCCGGTGACTCAATTGCATGAAGAGGAAATGGTCTTACCTAAACAGCATGCCAATACGATTCGTGCTTTAGGTCGATCAATGTCTGGTGGTGGTATGAATGAACAGCCAGCTTATGCCAGTGACATGGGAATTATGCCGAGTATCAATATTCAGGCATGGGATTCAAAAGACGTGAAGAAGTTCATGAAAAAGCATGGACGTGAATTGGCTGGCGGTCTTAAAAGTCATCGCCGTGGTTTTGGTAAATAAAGGAGAAAATAGTGTCTGATGTATTGTTTCCTGAATTGCCAGGACTGGAGTGGGATCTCAGTAAGAAACCCATTTTCAATACAAAGATCATGCAGTCAGTGAACGGTCGGGAACTTCGTGCAAGTTACCAAGCCGTTCCGAAGTATGAAATCTCAATGTCATTTGCTTTTTTGCGGGAATCAAAAGGCAAAAATGAGCTACAGCAACTTGAAAGCTTCTTCTTTGAACGCCGTGGTGCCTTTGATTCATTCCTTTTAAAAATGCCTGATGATTGCGAATTCAACTGCACTTTCATAGGTGATGGGACAAATACAACCTATCAACTATACAAGAACATGCATACCTCAAAAATTCCTATCAGTCATACAGCTGAATACGTGACTGAGGATCCACTGATGTGGGATGAAGATCTGGATCAGCCTATGTGGACGGATCTAAATGATCAAATGTGGGAAACTCAGTATGGCATCACTAAAAACGGTTTATTGACCTTGCCTGTCCCATTGGCTGATGGTGACATCCTGAGCGTACAAGGTACATTCTACTATCGTTGCCGTTTCGCAGATGATGAGCAGCAATACACGAATTTCATGCACAAACTATGGAAAGCCAACAAGGTTGAGATGATCGGGTCATTAGGAAATAAAGTATGAGAGCAGCTTCCGCAAAACTTATTGCATTGCTTGATGCGGATCAGTTTTTGATGGCTGATCTGTATACGATAACCACGGTGCAGAATGATGTGTATCGATACACTAATTATGATTATGACCTTGTGGTTGGAGGTCATGTATACAAATCAGATGGTCCCATTATCAGCCGTGAAGGAATTAGCCTGTCACTCGGAATAGAGGTTGATAATTTATCTGTGACGATTGATGTGACAGATGATCAGACTTTTGAAGGTGTGCGAGTTGTCCAGGCATTTCATAATGGCCAAATGGATGGTGCTCGTTTCAAGTTGGAGCGTATTTTTATGAATATGGATACACCAACAGATACCAGTGCCGGCACAATTAAATTGTTTGAAGGGCGTTTGATTGAACCTGAACTGGACCGCAATACGATCAGCGTGAGTGTAGCTTCGGATCTGGACGATTTAAACGTACAGATGCCACGGAACTTATATCAGCCAAGCTGTACCAATACACTGTTTGACAGTGCATGTGGTCTATTGCGTCAAAATCATGTTGTGTCTACAACGATTGAATCTGGCAGTACTGCATCACGTATTTTATGTCAGGTGAATCAGCCACAAGGTTGGTTTACTCAGGGTGTGATCGAATTTCTGGACGGTGGTAATAAAGGTCTAAAACGTACAGCGCGTTTGCATGAATCAGGTGCTTTGTTGCTGACTTTACCATTGCTGGAAGAACCTCAACCCGGGCAGCGAATCAAAGTTTATCCAGGATGCGATAAACGTCTTGAGACTTGTGATAACCGATTTAATAACCGCAGTCGTTTCCGTGGTGCACCTTTTATTCCAGTGCCAGAAACCGCAGTTTAATCAAATTTAATCTTCAATCCATGCCCGCTATATGCGGGCTTTTTCATGGGGTAGGAAAATGCCTTTACCGAATATTCTTGAATTTATCGGCACAAATATTTCACAACGTAAGTTTCAGGAAGCGCAGGAAAAGTTATTAAATTATTTGGGTATTGAAGTTCCAACAAGGACAGAGTTTGATTCAGTAATTTCAAATGTAAATGATGCTATTGCTCCTAAAGCCGATAAAAACTATGTAGACAACATAGTTTCAGCAGCAGCGAACGGAGTTATTCCGTTTCAAACACAAGCTGAGTTACTTCTCGCAAAGCCAACGCAATTAAAAGTTCTAGCAAAAGCAATGGACACTCGCAAAGAATATCTGTGGAATCGCACCAGTGCTGAAGGTGTGATACCAGTTACAGGCGCGTGGATGGATACTGGCTTGGGTGATCTGGATCAGTCTAAAGATTACACAAATCAGCAGATTTCAGTTAAGTCTATATATGAAAGTTTTTCTGCATATGTTGAAGTACAGCTAGATCCTAATGGAAATTCTAGAGTTAAGCTTTATTCTGATTCAACTAAAAACTTAATATTTGACACGCGAATCGAACAGTCAGTTTTAGAAATTAACGATTTAAAATCAAAAACTGAAGGAATAGCTATTTATGAAACAGTCAAAGGTTTTGTGACTGTTTTTTTAGATAGTGACGGGATCTCACGTATCAAAGAAATAAGTGTTGATGGCATCTTAAAGTCATTCATGAGTATTGATCAAAAAAGTTTAATTGCAGGTACTGGTATTGCAATTATTGAATCACCAGGATCAATCACAATTGAAGCAAGTGACATTGTGTATGAGACTCCGCATGAGTTTGTGCTGTGCCTTATTGCGGGTCAATCAAATGCCAGTTACTACGGGGGCGACTCTTCTTTGGCTCCAGCAATACCCGAAGGCGTTTGCTACATTTGGGATAATACCTACAACATTGTTCGAGAAATCAATGACGGCAGCTTAGCCTCCGATGTTTGCAAGCAAACCTATGGGCCTGCATTGGCTTTGGAATTTTATAAAAGAACCGGGTTGGGGTTAATTATCGTGAATAGTGCAGTTGGCTCTACAGCTCAAACAGCGGAAGCAGACAATGGAGCAGGGAATTGGTCGCCGACAGGAACTTTACGCCAAACAGCAGTTGATCGAATAGTTGCTTGTCGGGCTTATCTAGACTCAATTTCAACATGTTTTCAAAATGGCTTCATTGTTTGGACGCAAGGTGAGCGTGATGGTCAAGAAATACAAATTAATACCATCACAAAGCTTCAGTACAAAAATGGATTGTCTGAAATGGTTGATTTCTTTAAAACAAACCTTGGCTCAAAACTCCCTTTTATCATCACAACCACCGCGTACTATGCGACCACTGGAGATAATGCCGGATCAAAGTCTGTACGTGCAGCACAGTCTGAAATAGCTCATGAAAAAGCCGGAGTATTTTTAGGTTTTACTGGCGCAGTAAAGTTCTTTGAGCGCAATCTAATGGACGATAACGTGCATTACAACCAAATTGGCAAGAATATATTAGGCACAGCATTGGGTAAAATCTCATCAAAATTAAGTGCAGGAGTGAATTAGGATGCAATATAAACAAGAAGCTGGAATTGTTCCATTAGACAGTAAATTTCCTCCTTTTGAGACTTTGTTAAAAAGTTTTGTAGATCCAGCCAAAACCACGACACAAGACAAATTTATTGAAAATCTAGGCCCGTTGAATGGTCGAATCACCAGCACAAAAACATGGTCAACAATTGGCACAACTGGTGCTTACTGGACTGTTTATAATGGCTATTTAGCAACAACAACTGCTGGAAATAGCCGGGCATTAATACCGCACGCTACAAGCGGGAAAATCCACATTGCGGTTGATTGGCGAAGTGGTTTCGCTGGTTTAATCATTCGGGGTTTAGATCAAAATAACTATATCCAAATATCAATCGCACTGGCAAATAATGGTTTGCGAGTAGAAAAAGTCGTTGCAGGCGTAAATACCTTATTGGGTACGAAAGGTTTAACCATGACAGTAGGTAAAATCTTTCAGCTAGGGGTTGAGTATGATGCGAACACAATCAAGGTTTATGTAGACAATGAGCTGTCATTAGAGCTAAACGAAACCGCCTTAAACACAAATCTAAATGTCGGAATAGTGTCATCCACTCCAGACAACAAGATTAAAGACTGGACAGGTCGGTAGTACCTAACAAACCATCACGAACTCTGACCTTTAATTATGCCGTTGTTTTTATTGGATAAATTATGAAAAATATCGAAGCCGTTGCTGAAGCTATGACTTGGCTCGGTACACCATACCATCATCAGGGCCGTGTTAAAGGTGTAGGTGTGGATTGCGGTACCTTGATTTGTGAAGTCTATGAAAAAGTGGGATTGATGGATCATTTAGATCCACGCCCATACCCACCAGATTGGCACATGCACCAGCTCGGACAGCGGTATTTAGAACACGTTAAATCGGTGTGCTTTGAAGTAAATGAACCGCAGCCTGGTGATATTGTTCTCTATCATTTTGGCAAGTGTGTCAGTCATGGTGCAATTGTCGTTGAATGGCCTACGATCATTCACTCATACATCCATCAGGGAGTCATCCTGCAGGATGGGACCAAAGGAAGTTTAGCCCGGCGAATTGCCGGGTTTTTTCGTATGAAGAGGCTAAAAGAATAATATGGGTGGATTATTTGGCGGTACCACGATTAGCACGTCTGACAAACGTATTAATTCTATGCGGATTCAGCAGTCAGCTTATGGACTTTGTCAGCCATTGGTTTATGGGAAAAACCGCGTTGCTGCAAACATGTTCTGGTATGGCGATTTTAAAGCGATTGCACATACCACAACGACTAAATCGGGTGGTAAAGGCGGTAAAACCAAAACCAATAATACGACCTATACCTATTCAGCATCAATGATGCTGGGTCTTTGTGAAAACAAAATTAAAGACATTGGTATTATCTGGCGTGATAAAGAGCAGATCGTGGCTAAAACTGAAGGCGGTGTGCAGCTGCAGCCAATTGATCAAATCGGTTTTGAGCTATTCAATGGGGATCGAAATCCAGTATGGGGATATTTAGCATCCAAACATCCTGATGAAGCTGTGCATTATCCATTTTTAGGCTATGTGGCTTGTGCCAATTATGATCTCGGTGGTAGTGCCAGCCTTGCAAATCATACTTTTGAAGTGATGAGCGACATTACCTTTTCAAATACGATTCATGATGCAAATCCGGCTGATGTAATTCAGGATTTCATCACCAATCCACGATATGGTGCAGCGCCAAATTTGGACATGGCTGACTTATCAGAATTGCGAACCTATTGTGCAGCAACTAATTTGTTGGTCAGTCCTGCAATGAGTGAACAGCGTGAAGCATTTGAAATTATCAATGAACTTGTTGAGGCAGTAAATTGTGCTGTTGTGCCAAGTCCAGACGGTTTAAAAATTCGTTCGTTTGGTGATAGTGCGGTCACAGGTAATGGTGTGACATTTACGCCAAATTTAGAACCGGTGTACCACTTAACAGATGATGATTTTATCGGTGATGATGAACCGGTCCGAGTTCGTCGCAGTCGTGATACCGATGCCTATAACCATACTCAAATCGAATATGTAAACCGATTCAATCAGTACAACACTGAAACGGTTGAAGCCAAGGACCAAGCCAATATCGAAATGTTTGGTTTGCGTACGCAAGATCCAGTCAAATATGACTTTTTCTGTGAACCTAAGATTGCACGTCATGCTGTTCAGTTGCTGCTTCAACGAATGCTGTATGTTCGCAATGAGTACGAGTTTGAACTGGGTTGGAAATACTGCCGTCTTGAACCCATGGATATTGTGACCATCACAGATGAGTCTTTGGGCCTTAACCGTTTTCCGGTACGAATCACCCGTGTTGAAGAAGATGAGGATGGCGTACTTTCGATTACAGCTGAAGAGTTGGCAGTCGGATCTCGTTCTGCAGTTGAATATGACATGCAATCATCTAACGGATATCAGGGCGGAAATGAAGAGCCGGGTAATATCAATGCACCAGTAATTTTTGAACCGCCTCTAGATTTGACCGATGGTAAAAATCAGCTTTGGGTTGCGGCATCGGGTGGTATTAATTGGGGCGGTTGTAATGTTTGGGTCAGTCTTGATAATACCACTTACGAAATGATTGGTACCATTTATGGCTCGGCACGATATGGCACATTGGTGTCGGGCATTAATGCAACTGCTACGGCAATGCAGATACAGCTGAATACATCCAGTCAGATTTTTAGCGGTACGCTTGAAGATGCTCAGGTTGATGCGACATTGTGTAAGGTTGGTGATGAGTTTGTCAATTATCAGGAGGCCACACTTGATGGATCAGGACTGTACACATTAAGCGGTCTGCTTCGTGGTCGTTTTGATGATGCTCAGGCACATAATGCCGGTGAACCATTTGTTCGTATTGACCGTGCAATTTTCGAGTATGACTTTAAATCCAATCTGGTGGACAAACAGGTTTACCTGAAGTTCACCAGCTTCAATGGATTGCAGCAAAAAGAAGAAACTTTAGATGAAGTCACTGCTTATGATTACACCATCACAGGAGGAAAACCACCTTTAGTGAAAGGGCTTTCACTTCAATCCCCATTCATTGGAACTAGTTTTAAAGTGCAATGGCAGTCAACAGCCGGAGCAACTGGCTATATTGTGCAAATCCGATCAGGTGGTGTGCTACTTCGTGAGGTTGAAACAACCAATACTGATTATAGTTATTCCATGGAAGAAGCCAAAATAGATGGTATTCAACGTGCATACACGGTTCGAGTCGCAAGTAAAAACGGATCAATTGTCAGTACCTTTGCTGAATTAAATATCAGCAATCCAGTACCGCCACAATTATTGAATGTGTATACATCGGCAACGGCTGATTCGATCACAGTCACTTGGATTCCAAGTGAAGTACCTGACTTAAAAGATTATCAGGTGTGGATCAGCACTAATGCGAATTTTGATCCTGATTCAACTGCTGCAAAATGGACGGGCACTGAAAATGCTTGCACGATTGGCGGTTTGCAATCAACGACAACATATTATGTTCGAGTTGCTTCGCGTGACGTATGGAAGCCAACTTCATGGAATTATTCAGTACGTATTACCCAGGCAACTTCGGATAGTTAGAGTTCCAAAAACAACAGCACCTTAGGGTGCTTTTTTATTACCAAAATTTAGGGGGTGGCATGTCTGACCAAAAAACAGCAGTTGTTGAAATGGCGGCATCCGTCTCTTCAGCAGCATCAAAAACCACATATTTCGGAGCAACGTCAGGTTTTGTGGCTTGGCTTGTATCAGTCGATGTTTTGGCATGGCTTGGCATAGCAATCGCTTTAGGTGGCTTCGTGGTGAATTGGTACTACAAGCGACTTGAGAACAAACGTGCTGATGAAATTCATGAATTAAAAGTAAAACAATGGCAGGGGAAATGTGATGTCGAACAGAACTAAAGTTATCGTAACAATGCTTACCGCTATCAGTTTGGGTGGCATTGCATACACTCAAAATAAAGAAGGCACCGAGCTTAAACCATATAAAGATTCTGTAGGCGTGGCTACAATTGGCACAGGCACCACAAAATATGAAGATGGCACCAAAGTCAAAATGACTGATCCACCAATCACACAAAAACGTGCAACCGAATTATTGAAAAACCATATGGCCAAGGATGCACGTATTTTCAATAAAACACTTTTAGGCGTTCCGCTTTCACAAACTGAATATGACCTGTATATGGATTTCACATACCAATTTGGTACAGGTGCGTGGTCATCATCTTCAATGCTTCGCAATTTAAAGCAGGGCAAATATAAACAGGCCTGTGATTCATTGCTGAAATGGAAATATGCAGCTAAGCGTGATTGTTCTGTGCGATCTAACAATTGCTATGGGGTTTGGACTAGACAAATTGAGCGACATCAAAAATGCATGGGGGCGCAATAATGGCTGAGTTTAAAAAAGTAAGTAATGTTTTGCTTGAATCAAATGGCATCTATTTCATTGAGTGCCCAGGATGCAAAACTTTACATCCCATCCATGTTGGTGAGCAACATCGCATTCGGTGGGGTTTTAATGGGAATTTAAATGCTCCAACATTCACACCGTCATTGATGGTAAATCAAGGCCATCCAAGCCAATGCCATTCATTTATCACTAATGGGAAGATTCAATTCTTATCTGATTGTAATCACAGCTTAGCTGGTCAAACCGTTGATTTACTGCCAGTGGAGGAATTCTAATGCCAATACTTTTACTGCTTTGGAACAACAAGCGTTGGACTTTGATCATCGTACTTTTGCTGTGCCTGTTTTTTCAAACATGGCAGGTCAATAGTTTAGGTGGTGATTTGCGCGATGCAGAAATTGCATGTAATGGTCGTGTAGAAGAG
Source organism: Acinetobacter sp. TSRC1-2 (assembly GCF_049895885.1). NCBI lineage: Bacteria > Pseudomonadati > Pseudomonadota > Gammaproteobacteria > Moraxellales > Moraxellaceae > Acinetobacter > Acinetobacter sp. TSRC1-2. The sequence goes on along the minus strand of NZ_JAFCTF010000003.1, from coordinate 113,997 downwards.
GCACTTAAACCTTATAAAGATGCTGAAAAAAAATCTCAAGAAAAAGCCAATGAAGTGAGTGAGGAATATGAAGAAACCAGAGAAGCCGAACGAGTCAGGACAGAATATATTACACGTGACGTGCAAAAGATCGTGGAGCGTCCTGTTTATCTCAACCATTGCATTGATGCTTCTGGGTTGCAGCAACTCAACTCACTTATCACCGGTGATTCCAGCGAACCTAATTCAGCCATGCCCTGATTTGCAAAAATTAGAGTCGGGGCAGGGTAAAGCTATAATGTTGTGGTCTATTGATACTGTAGCGAAATATAATGATTGTAAGGCGCGGCATGGTGCGATTGTGAAGGCCCTCAAGTGAGGGCTTTATATTTTTCGATGTTTGCTAAGCTATAATGTACATAGCAGATTTTTCAAAGTGTACAAATGTGTGTACATAAAAATTAAGTAAAAATTTTAAGTTAAATTAATTTTAATTAAAATAGTTACTTATGATTCAATCATTCCATATCAAAAATGATGGTCGGTTTTTCTGAGTAATTCGGCATATATAGGTAATCTATGTTCAAAATAACAACAGCACCACAAGATGCATTAATTTTACAGCTTGTACCTATTGTGACACAGGCATGTGAAATTTTGCGAGTGGAATATCAGGCCTATTGTGCAGGTGGGGATTTTGATGTCGAGAAAAAAAGTGACAATTCGCCTGTAACGCAAGCCGATTATCGGGTCAATGAATTTATCACCTTAGCATTAAAGAAAAAATTTCCTGAGACCCCTTTATTGTCAGAAGAAGGCGACAATACCGAGCATAAGCAATGGCAAAACTTCTGGTTGCTGGACCCACTAGATGGAACCAAAGAATTCCTGCATAAGCGACCTGAGTTTACCATTAACTTAAGTTTAGTGGAGGGAGCGCATACAGTCTTCGCTATATTGGCAATTCCGGCTGAACAGACGCTCTATATCTGTCCGAAGCAAGGTTTACCGTTGAAATTCGAGATTCAAACCGGGCAATGGCTGGAGTATATGAAAGATGAACCTTTAACAGCCATTCAAGTGGGTTTAAGTCAAAGTAGCCAAGGTAGATCTAAATACGCTGAATATCTGGACATCTTAAAACAGCAGGTTGAAGTTGTAGAGTTTAAAGCGGGCAGTGCCTATAAGTTCTGCATGATGCTTGAAGGAAAGGTAGATATTTATCCACGCTTTCATCCGACGAGCGAGTGGGATACCAGTGCAGGTCAATGTCTGATTGAGCGTATTGGTGGTGGGCTGGTCGATTTACAGGGCCGCCCTTTTTTATATAATCAACGAAGTAGTTTATTGAACGGTGGCTTTATTGCCTTTAAGAATATTGAAATGAAAAAATTAGCATTCCAGGCTCTAGGACTTATGGCGAACATCCATTGAGCTGATGTTTTAACATGCTATAGTGTGCCGAACCATGTTTAATTTTTGGCTGCATCATGGCGTTAGATCTACTCCCTACTAGTATGCTCAAGGCAATTGATTTACTGCCTGATGCAAAAACACCTGTGACTTTATTTACTCGTCATTCTATTCGTGAGATGGTGGCTGGGCAGGGTTTGGCTGGCTATGATTTACAGTTAACCTCGCAAGGTCGTGACTTGGCACAGGCGTGGGGCACATATTTAATTGAAAATACAGACCGGAGTATTCAACACTGTATTTCAAGCCCAATTCAACGCTGTGTCGATACAGCAGCTTTAATGATTCAGGGTGCTGATTCAAGTACGCTTGCACAAAATACCCATTATATCGAGATTGTCGAGCAAGGCTTATTGGTTGAACCGGGAAGTTTTGTACTGGATATCAAGCAGGCAGGTCCATATTTTAGAAAACAAGGTGCTTTGGGCTTTATCAATAGTTTTGTCAATAATGCCTTGCCCGGAATGAAACATCCGATTACCGGTGTGGTAGACGTGTTAGAGCTTATTTATAACACCCATCCTCAAGATCATTTTGGTCTAAGTTTGGCAGTGAGTCACGATACGATTTTAGCGGCAATCATTGCGGTGATTTCTGGGCGTAATACCGTTAGTCAGGAAGACTGGCCGAAAATGATGGAAGGGTTGTTTGTCTGGTTTGAAGGCGATGAGTTTTTAGAATCGAAACTTAAATGGATTTGGCGCGGTAAAGTCAGTGAACTTTCGATTCGAGAGTTTCAAAAACTAGAAAAATAAAAGAGTTACTTATAAGAAGAAAAATTTAACTTACATTAAAAATCTATCAATATGGTTTTCTATTCAAAAGTGATAAATCCCTTTGATCTTGCACAATTTTAACGATTTGAGCTGGACGAATAATCATTAAATTGAAGTTGGTGTTATATACACTAATTTTTTTAAAAGAATCATTCATAACTTCAAATATCTTATATATAAATATTCTAACGCGCTCACATTTTGCTGAAAAAACTAAACATAAACCCTGAAAATACAAGTATTTGGTGTGGTCATTTACATATTTTTTTATAGTGGGGTTAATTATTTTAATATATTATTAATCACCTTAAGTTATTGATTTAAATAATTTTAATATGGTCACATAGTTTTTCTTTTTGGAGAAATTATTGTGCGATTGGGGTGAAAATGTGATGCAACTACGATTTAAATATTTAACTGTATGTACCTTATCTATAATGCTTATGGCATGTGGTGGTTCTGAAGGAGATGGTTCGGATAAAGTTCCAAGCGGTGGAACAAATGAACTTCCAGGAGATGGAACAAATGAACTTCCAGGAGATGGAACAAATGAACTTCCAGGAGATGGAACAAATGAACTTCCAGGAGATGGAACAAATGAACTTCCCCCAAATGCAACACCAGAAACACCAGGCAGTATACCTGTAACCCCAATAGAACCTGATACAAGTATACCTTTAATCCCAATAGGATCGAGTACACCAGTAAAGTATCCTGAACCAAAAAAAGATATTATTGATAATTCAATTTTAGGTTTTTTTGATTTTAATAAATTTGGAGATACTCGCCAAATCAGAAATGACTTAATGGGTGGTTTTTCAGCTATGGTGCAATTTGCACAAAGTCATGTCGTCAATCCTAAAAATAATGAATCGCAATTTTTACCGCGATTAACCACCGAAAAAGATGCTTTGCTGCTAGTAACTCCAACTGCTGAAATGGGTAATCCTGAACAGTTAAATGCTGAAATCTATTTTAATAATCAGTTGATTAAGACACTTAGATTGAAAGAGCCCTCTCGTATTGCTTTAACTGATCAGTCTAACGCCGAGGATCGACCACGAGTACGATTTTCAAAACGTGCATGGTCCGCAGCATTAAAATGGAATGAAGTACGCCCGGGTTTATCTATCCGAATCGTTGATCCCATAAGCGGAAAAAATGGTGATTTACGCTCAGAAGACATTGATTTTGCAGCACCAGGAGAGTTGGTTGTTCAAAGTATCCGATTGGGTTTATTAACAGATCAACCTAAGTCAACGGGCCATTACATGTTACTCGAGCCTGAAAAAGCTGGAACGGATTATTTTCAGACTATTCCCGCAGCACGCATGATTGTCAGTAAATATGAAGATATGAAACTTGACAAGGTGATGGTTGCCAGTGGTGTCATTTATGACTCGATGAGTGCAACCAAAGGGGATGTATATAGTGGTGATATGCGTGAGAATACAGCGAAATCGACCTTTAGTGTAGGAATTAACCTTGCCAACTGGGGCATAACCAGTTCCTCTATGATGAGTCAGGAACAGCCACAATTAACCCAAAGCGTTGTTATTCATCATGCTCGCGGTAAATATACGAATGGCGACGTCAATCATGGGTTAAGCGGTGGTAATAGTATTTTGACTTTATATGATTCAGTGGGAAATGAATTTAGTCATGAAATTGGTCATCATTATGGTTTGGGCCATTACCCTGGTGCGGTCGGTGAAAATTTATTTTGGGCAGCTCATCACGCGGATAGTGGTTGGGGCTATATTGCCTTTAGAAATAAAATGCGCGGAAATTTGAATTGGGGCACGACCACTTTATGGGATGGTACAAATGGTATACCAAACTTCCAAGATAAATATGCATATGGTCGAGATGCAATGGCAGGAGGCTCATCAGCCAGTTCTATTTCACGCTATACGCATTACACTGGCTATAGTACGCAACAAAAAATTCAGCCTGCTTTTGATCGCCATATTTGGGCTGAAGACTCTGTTACAGGCTATAAAAAGTGGAATCCAACAACTCGAATAATGGAAGTGTCACAGCCTAAAGTACCTACGAAATCGAGCAATGTTTGGTATAACAGTACAGATGGAAATTATCTAAAGCCGCGTTTATTTAGTGTGCCTGTATATACCATTGTGGGTGGATATGATCCTGTCAATCAGTCGGGTTTAATTTATCCTGCGGCACGTGGTAACTGGGGGAATGTGTTTGATTTGCCGCAAGCCAATACGGGCGGTACAGCTGCGAGTTGCTGGTTAAAGGTGCAGTCTGCCAGTGGTGTGCAAAATATTGCATTGGCACCGCAGCGAATGAATCCTAACCTTGATCCCAACAATTTGGCTGTTGTGAATAAGTTTCATATTAATTTAGCACAAAGTGAGCAACCTCAAGCGGTTGATTTGTATTGTCAAAAATCCAATGAGCAAGCGGTTAAACTTTCCAGTATCAATATTCCTTTGGCTACTGACGTTATGTCACCGTATGTGAGTATTGGTCAGGAAGAAGGTTATTCCGCTTTAAAACGTATTGAAATGCCAGAACTGGAACAGGCATTTTTGCAAAATAAAGGTAAAGAAATAGTTAATTTGTCGCCTACATTTAGACTGTTTTATGATTCTTATCGTCGCTTTAAAGATGAGTTTTCTCCAGATGCTCAAACTGAAATGGTACGTTATACACAGCAGCAAATTAAAACTTATCGTTTGAATCGTTGGGTGAATGTTTATTATAACGACCTTAGTAATGGTAATACCGAAGCATTAGAAGCATTTCATAAATTTGTTGATAGCCTTGGCTTGAAGAATGATATTCCATTTGCTAATGCGCGCATGTTGGTCATGCCAAAAATGGGCAATAGCTGTCTTAAGGTAGAAAAACTTGATACTGGAATCTTGAATGTTTATATGAGTGGGAAAAATGGTTGTACAGGTGAAGCATCGACGTTATGGGTTCATGATGCAATTGGCAAAATTCACAGTCAACAATATCCAAACTTATGTTTAACCAACTCTAGAACACTTTCTGCATGTAGTAATGAGGTACAGGGGCAAGTGTGGGAAGTGACTGTCAATGTTGATACACAACAACTGCGCCAAGGCAATAGCTGTTTGGACTTAAAAGGTGGTTATACACCAAGTGCTGCTGGACGTGGTGAAATCACTATGTATGGTTGTGGAAATGGTAATAACCAAAAATGGAGTATTGTTCCGCAAAGTCACAGTCTAATTTTGGCACTATCGAATGGTAAAAATTTACCGTTGCTGTCGAAAATTTTAGCAAAATAGTAATATTGTGAGTTGTCGACTGAATGAAGCAAGCTCTCTAAAGAGCTTGTTTTATAAAGTTATGATATGAATATACGTAAAATGAGCCCTCAAGTGAGGACTCATTTATATCTATTTAAGACTCTTAAACTTGACCACAACTTTATCATTGCTATCGAGTAACTTTAATTCAGTACTAGATGCATCATAGCTCACAACTTGACTTAATGCTTGAGAGAACTTTTGAGGTAAATCAGTCACATCCAAACACGCATTGTTTTCTATGGATTTTAGATTCGCAAATTTAATCTGAGTTCCCATAACGGCATAACCACCCATGAATTGGTTACATCCATCGGTGCCACTTACTTCATGACTATCAAATATCATGGTTGGAACAGCAGATTGTCTTGGATCAGCCTTATAAATAACTTGATTGATTTCTGTTAGAACCCAATTTTTATTTTGTAATTTATCTAAATTTCTAACTGTGGAGGGGTTGGGCATGGATGTACAACCAGCCAAAGTTAAGGTGCTTGCTATACTTGTAACAAGAATAATTTTTCTAAACATGACTTTTCTCCAATTAATTTAATATTTAAAGCTAATTGTGAGGCAGTTAAGGCAAATTGTATTTTATAAATTTTTTTTTAAATTCAATTAATTATTAACTAATTATCTACAAGAGTTGTTCGCAAAATAAACATATATTGTTTTGAGTAAACAGGATATGTTAAATGATGTAAGTATTCATAAAATTAAATAGAGAAACTGAGTTTTAATTATTTGATAAATATATTTATATTAAAAAAATTCTAAAACTTTGTTTAATCATTAAAGTTTCACTTTATTACATTAAATTTGTTTCATAAATCCTTTTTATTTCTTCCTCTAAGAGAAAGATAGGAGGGGTATTAACAATTATGAAAGAAGTCTATTGTAATATAATAAGTTAAGGCATTTTAAGCACGGAATTTTTATCTTGTATGAATAAACTCAAGATGTAAAAAAAGCCCTTAACGGGCTTTTTTCAATGCAACAACTTAGTTAGCCAAAGCTTTAACTTGTGCATTCAAACGGCTCTTATGACGAGCAGCTTTGTTTTTATGGATGATGCCTTTATCAGCCATACGGTCAATTACAGGAACCGCAGTTTTATATGCTTCTGAAGCAGCAGCATAATCACCAGCAGCGATTGCAGCTACTGTACGTTTAAGATAAGTACGAACCATAGAACGTAAGCTAGCGTTGTGTTTGCGTGCTTTAACGTTTTGACGAGCACGTTTTTTAGCTTGAGCAGAGTTTGCCACTCGTGCACTCCTTGAATTAGATTGGTCTGGGCGGGCTGAAATTGCAACTGAAAACCTTCATCAGAAGAATTATCACCAGCCCGTAAACAAGTGCCATATTGTGATTAAACTATGCTGTTAAGTCAAGTCTTGACTTGCTTTGACAACATTTTAGATGCATAAAAATTCTAAAGAAACCGTTAGATTAGTAATAACTTATAGAGATTGCTTAAAAAATGACTAAATCAATTAAAAGTGCGATTGTAATTGGAGCAACAGGTTTAGTAGGACGAGAGCTACTGAAACAGCTCAATTGTATAGCCAGTTGCGAGAAAATTACCGCGGTAGTCCGCCGTGAAGATTCAGAACTCAAAAGCTTGGAAAAAGTACAACAATTCATTCTAGACGATTTTCTTTTGCTGAATGATGAAGACATTAATGGCTATAGCCACGCGTTTAGTTGTTTAGGCACTACGCTCAAAAAAGCAGGTTCAAAAGAAAATTTTTATAATATCGACTATGAAATAAATGCACATTTTGCCGATTTATTTGAATCGACTAATACGCACTACTTGCTAATCAGTGCGATGGGAGCGAATGCCCAGTCAAATTTTTTCTATAATAGAGTCAAAGGTGAATTAGAAAAGCATATCCAGGGTTTAAATCTTGAATATGTATCAATATTACGGCCCTCATTATTGTTAGGTGATCGTCCAGAACAACGCAGCCTGGAAGATCTGAGTCAAAAGCTCTATCAGAAATTCTCGCATTTAGTTCCTGATTCATTCAAATATAAGCCAGTGACAGTAGGGCAAGTGGCTCATACTATGGTTGAGGCAGCGCAAACGCAAACTGAAAAATTTGAAATTTATGATAATTTACGTATACAAAATTCCAAATGAAGGGGAAATAAAAAGTGTCTAATACAGCATTCGTAACGTGCGATTTACTTGATGATCATCCAGAGAAAGAGATTCAAGTGGTGACACCTTGCATGGATGGAAAATTCTTTAAAAGCTATGGTGCGCGTAAAAGTTTTGCTGGTCAGGTCGTGACAGTTAAATGCTTTGAAGATAATTCTCGGGTAAAAGAACTGCTCGCGACTGATGGTACCGGTAAAGTGCTGGTGGTAGATGGCGGTGCATCCATGCGATGTGCCTTGATGGGCGATATGATTGCAGAGTCAGCGGTTAAGAACCATTGGAGTGGTGTAGTGGTTTATGGCTGTATACGCGATGTGGATGCGATTGCTGAATTGGATCTGGGCGTACATGCATTGGCTGCAATTCCACAAAAAAGTAATCGCAAAGGCATTGGCGAGGTCGATTTAACTTTGTATTTTGGTGGTGTAAGCATCAGTTCTGGCGATTATATCTATGTCGATAACAATGGAATTGTGATTGCAAAAGAAAAATTAGTCGATTTATAACGATAATTGTATAAGGATAAAAATGGTGAATCATCAAATTAAAGTTGTACAGGCTTTAGCTTCTGCATTGACTGAAGGTGGACGCGGAGTCAGTGGTACTGCCTTTCCTCAACAGCCTGAAAAATCACTCAAACTTTATGAGTTTGAAGGTTCGCCATTTTGTCGCCGTGTACGTGAGGTTTTAACCTTATTAAATCTGGATTATGAGGTTTATCCTTGTCCTAAGGGTGGCCAGAAATACCGAAAAATTGTCAAAGAAAAAGGTGGAAAAAAACAATTTCCCTTTTTTATTGATGAAAACTCGGGTACTCAGATGTATGAATCCCAAGATATCATCCATTATTTATTTAAGCATTATGGTCGAACGGGGAAAACGCCGAAAAAATTTGCACAATATCCCAAAATTCCTGTGGCTGCCTTTCTAGGAACAATTATTAATGGCGCACGTGGGGTTTGGATTAATAAAAAAATTACTGATCGTGAAGCGCCCGCCCAACTTCTAGAATTGTGGGGTTTTGAGGCTAGTCCATTTACACGCGTTGTACGTGGTGTATTAACTGAACTGGAACTTCCTTTCATATTCCATAATGTGCCTAAAGAACGCTGGCAAGATATGGGGCCGGCTGTGTTGCGTTTAAAACCTGGGAAATACCAACCCTTAACCGGCGGCAAACGTGAGAAGATTGTTGAAATTATAGGGCGTGATATTCAGGTTCCTTATTTAGTCGACCCGAATACTGGTGTGAAAATGTTTGAGTCCGCTGATATTGTCAAATACTTAAACAAGCAATATGGTTAAATGATTCACTGCTCTACAGAAACAGCTTTATAAGCTGTTTTTTCTATTTAAAAGTAGGTATTTAAAACTTTAACTCAGAAGCGAGTGGAAACTGGATTTCAGATAAATAATTTAATTCATTGATCGGGAATCAATCATTGATTGAATCGTCAGCGTTTTTATTTTATCGTGTTAAATTGAGAAGATAACACTCAAACCACTGAACTAGAATTTTAATTATTAATATAAAATTCAATAAGTTGCTTGGTTTTTTTAGAGGTGTTTCTTTAACTTTTTCCGTTAAATTGAGCCAATGAAAAAGGGGTATTATAGGTCGGGATTAGAAACGATTTTACCTATACCCGTTATAATTGTTAAAGATGAAGATCTCATTCAAGAATGATTAAGAAAATTTTGGCTGATTTGGACTATGCCAATGATGTGCTCATTTTTGCCGCGAATCTAAAAAAAGCCTTCCTGCACATAGAACAACAACCTATTTCCTTAACTTTGGTCGATCTTGGACTTCCTGATAGAAATGGGGTGGAGCTGATAGAAAAGCTGCATAGTCTTGAGAGTAGTAACCTTAACTCTGGTAATTGCAGCATGGAGTACGCAAGCAAGCCTATGTTCTGCCATCAAAGTCGCTGCGACGTGCGACAGTTTATGTTTTAAAAGGATGCGATGATGTGGAGGTACGATTGACTATTCGCAGTATTTTGCGTGGTGGAGCAATTAGCGATTTTTTTATTGCACAGGAAATTTTAAGGCAGATTTAAGCTTCAGTGATTACAGCTTCGAAGGATGATAAATCGTTAAAGGCGGATAGGGCACCTTTGACCAATCGCGAAACAGAAATTTTAGACTTGGTTGCTCAAGAAAAGAGTAATAAAGAATTTACCTCCAGGAGAATTGACCGGTTTTAATCGACCGAGGTTTAGGAGACTGGAAACCCAAAGATATCAATTCAATGCTCATATCCGAAAATCACTTTTTAGTGATTAAGATGTTTTGATTATTAATCATAATTTATCGTCTAATCCAAATTGGATAAGACGCTATCATGATGAAATGGTACGAATAAATACAGATCTTTAGTTAGCGACTTCACATGATCGAATTGCTAAAAAATTAAAATTTGTGAGTTATTTTGATTTCTCTAAAAAATAAACTTTCATGCTTCTAAAATATAAAAAAGGGGAAAACTAATTTCCCCTTATTGTTTAATTTATTCTTGCTCTGCAGCAGGTAATAACATCAGAATCGATTCATTTAACAAGTTGACGATATCTTCCAGCATATCTGGATCATAAAGTTTTTCATCGAGCAATATTGGATGGCCATCAGCTAATTGTTTTAAAATCGGTGCAAATACATCTGAAATACAAATGCCTTCACCATTGGCCCAGAACAGCAACTCACCTTCGTCTTCGGTATAAAGTAGACGTGATGCAGGCTCGAGAATGAGGGAATAGCCTTGATCTAACGCTTCTTCCAAATCGCCTGTGCCAATGGCTTCTGCCTCTGGAATGTTTTCAGGATATTTCGGTTCCGACATCAGGCTCATGAGCGCATCTTCAAGCACAGTTGGATTTTGCAATTTCGCTAAAAGTTCTGTTTTTAAATACTCAAGTTCAGCCTGACTGATTTGACCAATCGGGCTGATTTTGTCGCGAATAATGTCGGTCAGCGGGTTTTTAAGTAATTGATCGCTAGCAAATTTATCACTGACGCGATCCATCATTTCTGCCACATTTGGCATGCGAAAACCAAATGAGTAAGTCAGACAGTCATCTTCCGCTACGCCGTAATGAGACAAGCCTGGTGGCACATAAAGCAAGTCACCCGGTGCTAAAACTTCATCAAAATGAAATTCCATCTCTGGCAGTAATTTTAACGGTTGACCTGCAACAAATTCGCTTTCGGCATCGCACATTTGCCCCAGCTGCCAACGGCGGTGGCCATGCCCCTGAACTAAAAAGACATCATAAAAATCGAAATGTTTACCGACTGAGCCGCCTTTTTGAGCATACGACACCATAATGTCATCACGACGCCACTGCGGAATAAAGGGAAATTTTTTCCAAAGTTCAGCAAGGTCAAAAGAGTAATGATCCACAGCTTGAACAAGCAGTGTCCAAAGTTTTGGCATCTTCTGAAAATCAGCTTTGGTTAAAGGTGATGATTTTACAGACCATTGATTTGGATCTTTATCTTTTTGTTTAATTAAACGGGCACTGACATTTTCATCTAGCGCAAGTTCCATAACATCGTTAGGTTCTAAAAGATTCGCAACTTCTGGAAGTGCATTACGTACCAGTAATGGTTTCTTTTGCCAATATTCGGCAAGGAATTGTTCAGCGGTAATTCCGCCTAATACATCTAAAGCTTGAGACATAAATACAGCCTAAAATTAAGGAACTAAAATATTCAATTGACGCAGGATATGACACAGCTGAATCATCGGCATGCCCATTAGCGTAGTTTGGTCTTGCCCAATCATTTGTTCAAACAGACTAATACCCAAACTTTCACATTTGAAACTACCTGCGCACATTAGAGGTTGTTCTACTTCAATATAGCGTTCAATTTCAGCAAAACCGAGTTTGCGGAATTTGACCTTGTAATGTTCAACCAGTGTATGTTCAAAGCCGGTAGAAAGCTGTTGTACGCTGAGTGCAGTACTGAAATAGACAATTTTGTCGGAATTGGCTTGCAGTTGTCTCACTGCTTTTTCAACAGTTAGCGGTTTGCCAATGAAAATATCCGGTGCACCTTCACGCCAAGCCACTTGGTCTGATCCAATCACAATCGCGTCTGGATATTGTTCTGAAATAAGTTTGGCTTTTTCAAATGCCAGTCTTTTGGCTAAATCATCCGCATGATTTTCACCACGTGGAGATTCATCAATATCAGGCACGATGCTTTGATAAGCGATGCGAAGGCGGTTCATTAAGTCTTTGCGGGTTTGGCTGCTTGAAGCCAAAATAATTTGGGGAGTACTCATTACACTGCATATTCCATAAGCACATCAAGCGGAACATACGAGAGCACAGCTTGATGGCAAGCTTGAATTTTAATGGGAGGGGCAATACCGGCTTGGTATGCTTCAACCCAACGGGTCACACAAATACACCAAAAATCACCTGGCTCTAAACCCGGGAAATCGACTTCTGGCAACGGTGTAATCAAGTCATTACCTACTTTTTGCGAAAAATTAAGAAACTCAGCGGTCATTTGTACACACATTGTATGCTGACCTAGATCTGTTGTAGCAGTATGACAAAAGCCGTTACGAAAATATCCGGTAATAGGGGCATAACAACAGCTAGCCATGGATTCGCCTAAAACGTTTAAACGATTGATATTTGGATCTGGGTGAATAGACATAAGCTCTGAATCATGATGTGGCTTTTGACTATCATAATCAAAACTTTGTCTTTCGACAGCTTTTATGCAAAAGAAGCTAACCTTTTTCTGCATAATCATTTAAAATCGGGCGGTTTTTATATCTATAAAGAGAGCTATACATGAATTTTCAGCGTATGACTGACCTCGATTTAACAGGTAAACGTGTTCTTATTCGTGAAGATTTAAACGTACCTGTAAAAAATGGTGAAATTACAAGTGATGCGCGTTTACGCGCTGCGCTTCCTACAATTAAAGCAGCGGTAGAAAAAGGCGCTGCGGTAATGGTTTGTTCTCACCTTGGTCGTCCCGTTGAAGGTGAACCTAAACCAGAACAGTCGTTAGCGCCTGTTGCTGCTTATTTGACTCAAGCTTTGGGTCAGAAGGTTAAATTGTTTAGCGACTACTTAGATGGTGTTGAGGTTGCAGCAGGTCAAGTGGTATTGCTTGAAAACGTGCGTTTCAACCTGGGTGAAAAGAAAAATAATCCTGAACTTGCACAAAAATATGCAGCACTGTGCGACGTATTTGTAATGGATGCATTTGGTACTGCGCACCGAGCAGAAGCCTCAACTGAAGGCGTAGCTCGTTTTGCCGCTGTTGCAGCGGCAGGTCCGTTACTTGCAGCTGAACTGGATGCTCTAGGCCGCGCACTTAAAACACCTGAAAAGCCAATGGTTGCCATTGTTGCAGGTTCTAAAGTGTCAACTAAGCTTGACGTGTTAACTTCACTTTCAGATATTTGCGATCAAATCATCGTCGGTGGTGGTATTGCCAATACATTCCTGGCTGCTGCTGGCTACAATGTGGGTAAATCATTGTGTGAAAATGATTTGATCGACACAGCCAAAGCCATTGCTGCAAAAGTTTCTGTTCCATTACCAACAGACGTTGTGGTTGCAGATGCGGCTGAAATCGATTTTGCTGATTTCTTGGGTTCATTGGCTAAAGCGAAAGCTGTTGTGAAAAATGTTGCTGATGTAACCGACAACGACATGATTTTAGATGTTGGCCCAGAAACGGCAAAAGCATTCGCTGAAATTATCAAAACTTCAAAAACGATTCTTTGGAATGGTCCAGTGGGTGTATTTGAAGTCGATCAATTCGGTGAAGGGACTAAAGCATTGTCTTTAGCGATTGCTGAATCAGCAGGTTTCTCTATCGCGGGTGGGGGGGATACTTTAGCTGCAATCGACAAATATGAAGTGGCTGAAAAAATTGGCTATATCTCTACGGGTGGCGGTGCATTCCTTGAGTTTGTAGAAGGTAAAACCCTTCCTGCAGTCGCTGTATTGCTTGAACGTGCTTAATCTTTAGATCAGAATCATCAGATTAAGTCTAAAGTAAATATGGCAGAAGGTTGGCTACAGTCGGCCTTTTGTCATTTTGGGATACATATTTTAGTCATTAAAATGAAATATATCTGTAATAAAATTAAGTCCATTAAATCTCCTGTCCTAGGAAACTCTGATGAACTTGAAATTAACACTTGCAGCACTTCTTATTGCACCTTTAGCTTTAACTGCTTGTTCCAAGAAAGATGAAGCTCCAAAAAATGACACAGCTGCAACAACAGCAGTAGAAGAGAAAATCACCCCAGAGCAACAAGCGGTAATTGATTCAATTGACAAACCGGTTCTGGATGAAAAAAATACAGATGTACCTGCGGAAATAGCCAATGCAAATGCAGATGAAGCAACTCCTGCAGCCGAAGCCGCAGCTTCTGAAGCCACTGCACCTTAAGTTTGTCATGTTTTATATAAAAGTCCCTGCATAAGCAGGGATTTTTTTTGAAATAGTGTTTTTTATTACTGAATTGAAAGCAATCAGCATGTAGAATATGGGGCATCAACTGGGAGGACATTATGGCACTTATCTCATTGCGCCAGCTCTTGGATCACGCCGGCGAACACAACTACGGCGTACCAGCGTTTAACGTAAACAACTTAGAACAAATGCGCGCAATTATGTTAGCCGCAGACGAAACGAATTCACCTGTTATTGTTCAAGCATCTGCGGGTGCTCGTAAATATGCAGGCGCTCCGTTCTTACGTCATTTAATTTTGGCAGCAATTGAAGAGTGGCCACATATTCCAGTGGTTATGCATCAAGATCATGGTACTGACCCTGATGTATGCCAACGCTCAATCCAGTTGGGCTTTTCATCGGTAATGATGGATGGTTCACTAGGTGCAGACGGCAAAACACCAACATCTTACGAATACAACGTTGATGTAACTCGTCGTACTGTTGCGATGGCGCATGCTTGTGGTGTGTCAGTTGAAGGTGAAATTGGTTGCCTGGGTAGCCTTGAAACCGGTATGGCTGGTGAAGAAGATGGCGTAGGCGCTGAAGGCGTTCTTGACCATTCTCAACTTTTAACTTCTGTTGAAGAAGCAACTCAGTTTGTAGCAGATACCAATGTCGATGCTTTGGCAATTGCAGTCGGTACTTCACACGGTGCATACAAATTTACCCGTCCACCTACAGGTGATATTTTAGCGATTGACCGCATTAAAGAAATTCATGCGGCATTGCCAAATACCCATCTTGTGATGCACGGTTCAAGCTCTGTGCCACAGGAATGGTTGGCTGTGATCAATGAATTCGGCGGCGACATCAAAGAGACTTATGGCGTGCCTGTTGAGCAATTGGTTGAAGCAATCAAACACGGTGTTCGTAAAATCAATATCGACACTGACTTACGTTTGGCTTCTACGGGTGCGATGCGTCGTATGATGGCTGAAAAACCAAGCGAATTCGATCCACGTAAATTCTTCTCTGCGACTGTAGATGCAATGAAACAAATCTGTGTAGATCGTTACACATCATTTGGTACTGCGGGTCATGCAGACAAGATTCGTCCAATTTCTTTAGAGAAAATGGTGAATCGTTATAAATAATCCTTAAAGATTATCTATAATCAAAAGCCCACATTTGTTGTGGGCTTTTCTATATTTTATAACTAAAAAATAAGGCAAAAGATGGAACTTATATTTGCAGCGGCATGTTGTAGTGTCATCATCTCAATTCTTTTAAAGTTATGTAAGAGCAAAGGTTTTGATGCATTACAAATGATTGTCTGGAACTACGCTTCTGCCAGTCTATTGTGTTTTCTATGGTTTAAGCCAGATCTGCAGCATATTTCAATGGTCAATACGCCGTGGTGGTTAATTATTGTCTTAGGTGTTTTGCTGCCGAGTATTTTTTTATGCTTGGCAAAATCATTGCAATATGCCGGCATTATTAAAACTGAAATTGCCCAGCGTTTATCTGTGGTTTTATCACTACTGGCAGCATTTTTCATTTTTCAGGAACAGTTTAATACCGTAAAAATCATCGGTATTGCTTTGGGAATTGCAGCGGTAATCAGTCTTTTATTTTCACATCAAAAAGCCGAAACAGGGCAAACATCTTCAAAGCAGGCAATAGTGTATCTTGCCCTAGTCTGGTTTGGTTATGCCTTAATTGATGTATTGCTCAAGTACACCACAGGATTAGGCGTACAGTTTGCTGTAGCCCTAAATTTAATGTTTATCTGTGCCTTTGTTTTGTCATTGGCTTATATTGCGATTACAACGAAAACTGTGGGTAGCAAAAAGAACATTCTGGCGGGTCTAGGTCTGGGAATTTTAAATTTTGCCAATATTGCACTGTATGTCAAAGCGCATATCTTATTGAAAGACACACCTGCAATTGTATTTGCAGGTATGAATATTCTTGTGGTTGTATTTGGTGCATTAAGTGGCTTAATTATCTTTAAAGAAAAATTAAAGCCCGCTACCGCGGTGGGTTTGGTTTTAGGTTTGGCTAGTGTGATTAGCTTAGCTTATGCGATATCTGTTTGAATAGGGTCTTTGCAAAAGTCTTAGGATGTTTAACGATGTCAATGGTGTCGGCAGTCCCTAGCAGTAAGCCAGCTTGATTGCAGTGCGGACATGTGGGGTAAAAAGAAGTCGCATTTGTGGAATATTGATGCATATAAATTTTATTGCAGTGTGTGCATTCAAATTTCATCGGCATTTTAGTTGTAGCAGGGATCATGATATGAACCACCTTTTATTTTTAGCGCAAATATACCTCAATATTGTTGCAAGAATAAGACCTGAAATGACATGAAAGGGGGTTATAACCCCCTTTTATTGTAATGAAACGTTAATTAAAGCTGAGTGAAAATCTGTTCTTTGTCTAGACGTGATTTTGGCAGTTGGGCATTGAAATCATTTTCACTACGATAACCAAGTGTCAGTAATACCGAAGGGACCAAGCCTTTTTCTGTTAACTGTAATTCATCATTGATGATTTGTTCATCAAACCCGCCAATTGGCGTTGCATCAATTCCTTCAATTCCGGCAGCTAACAAAATTTGACCTAAAGCAATAAAGGTTTGATTTTCGGCCCAGCGCTGAATATCACCTTTTTCATTGCGATAATAATTGACATAACCGCTACGGCTATCTTTTTGGCCTTGTTTGGCGGTTGAGTCTTTAAAACGACCACTGATGTCATCTTGAGCGAGCAAGTTATCTAAATGCTGTTCACTGATATCTGCTTTAGTACAGAACAAAATAGTATGTGAAGAATCTAGGACTTTGGGTGCGTTATAGGCATATTTCCCAACCAGTGCTTTGGCGATCCGTTCTTTAGCCGCTTGATTGTCAGCAATAAAAAAATGCCAAGGTTGAATATTGATAGAAGATGGAGTCAAACGTAAGATCTCTAATAAACGTGCAACCTGTTCCTTAGGGATTTTTCGAATAGGATCATAGGCTTTGGTGGTATAACGGGTTTTTGAGACGTTTAAAAGATCCATGAATGATTACTCCACTTATAAATTATGTCTGTCATTTTACCTGAAGCGTTATCCAAATGGTTTATAACACATGGATCTCGTTTTAGACTTTGGCATGGATAAGAAAGTATTCATAGCAAATACTATCCTTCACTCAATTTATTACACTTTATATAAGACAGTATTTGTATCTTGTTTAGCTTAAGTTTCAAGTGTGATCCATGATTTTATAAAATGAAGGATGAGTATTTTTCAATAAATTAAAAGTTTTAGCAGATCAAGACATACGTTTTCGATATTGGTACTTTTAGAAAAATGGCGTTTAATCAATATTAAATTCAATATATGACCATTCCGAGAGCAGGCGTATGGACTTTAGCAATCACTTTAAAAGAAAACTAAAAACTCAACAGCAAATTGGGTTATGGGTCGGTTTGGCAGATGCCTACGCTACTGAAATTTCAGCCAATGCAGGATACGACTGGTTGCTGATTGATGGGGAACATGCACCCAGTGATTTAAGAACCACGCTTTCGCAGTTACAAAGTATTGCAGCATATCCATCACAGGCAGTGGTACGCCCACCCATTGGCAGTGTGCAACTGATTAAGCAGTTATTAGATATTGGTGCACAAACCTTATTGATTCCGATGGTGGAAACGGTTGAGCAAGCAGAACTGATGGTCAAAGCAGTGCACTATCCACCTGAAGGGATTCGTGGTGTCGGGGCGGCTTTGGCACGTGCAACGCGTTGGAACAGTATTCCAAATTACTACGAAACAGCCCATGAAAATATTTGTTTACTGATTCAGATTGAATCGGTCACAGGCTTAGAAAATCTAGATGATATTTTAAAAGTTGACGGGATTGATGGTGTATTTATAGGTGCTGTCGATTTGTCTGCCACTATGGGCTATCAAGGCAATCCAAACCATCCGGAAGTGCAAAAAGCAGTAGTTAATGCAATTCAACGTATCCGCACAGCAGGTAAGGCCGCAGGGATTTTATCGACACAGCATGAAGCCACGCAGCAATATTTGGAACTGGGTACAGAGTTTGTGGCAGTGGGCGTGGATACCAGTGTATTAATGAATTCACTTCGTGAATTATTGGCCGAGTATAAAGGTGGTGAAGTGATGAAATCTGAGGGTGGGTATTAATTTAAATAGTGCAGAACAATTGATTGGACTGAAAAAAGCCCCTGACTTTTTATCGAGTAGGGGCTTTTGTATTAGTATGCGTATTTTAAATCAGTATATTCATTCAACGACATTGCCACATGCTTGTCAATGAATTCACGGATATCTTCCGTAGTCATAGGCTGGCCTTGCTTGGTAATCACGTGTTCCATAGGCGCTTGATCTACAGCAGTAATTTTATAAACGAAGTTACAAACCACTTTATAATTAGAATCAGCTTTCACCATGCAAGTCACGTAGCTATAAGCATGTTCAAAATTTAAATCGGCATGTGAGAAGATAAACTGGTCAAATAATTTAAGGGCTTTACCATCTTCCAGTGCTTTTAATTCATCGACAATATTACTTTCGAACTGTACAGCGTAGCGCTCGGAAACAGGTTTTCCATCGATCAAAAGTGAAACTTTACCGCCATCATGATGGGTCACGGTGATATTGCTAAAATCAGACATGCAGATCTCTAAAATTGAATGAAATGATAGAGGCTGATTATGTTTGAATTGGTTTACAAATCAAGAAATGATTAGGTAGGTTGATGATATTCAGGATAAATAAACAACAATTGTGAAGTTCTTAATACGCTGTAAATGAATTCGCTTTTATTCAGTCAAAATGGTCTGAGCAGTTAAAATTAATAAGTCCAAGTTTTTAATTTTAATGTTTGATGAACTTGTTCGGGATCAATTTCTAAAATCTGTGCTTCATGTTCACGCCAGTCGCCTAAAACAATCCGTGATTTATCATTTTCATTATGGATAGCAGGGCGGTGGGTATGTCCATGAATCAGTAAATCCACTGCTTGAAGTGATTGTTCAACTGCATGTTGATTCACATCCATTATCTTATAAGACTTCACTTGCTTGGTTGCGGTACTTTTTTTACGGAAACCATTCGCCAGTTTTTGGCGGAAACTTAATGGCATACTTTTAAGAAAACCTAAAAGTAGCGGATTGCGAATAATTTTACGGAATTTTTGGTAGGACACATCATCGGTACAAAGCAGGTCGCCATGTTCAAGACGGATTTGAATGTCATCAATCTTTAAGATATCTACCTCAGGCAATATAGAACCATTGAACTGCTTTAAAAAGCGTTGACCCAATGCAAAGTCACGGTTGCCGACCTGAAAATAAACATGATTACCGGCTTGAGTGAATTGCTGTAGAGCACTGACAATTTCATCTAGCCATGGGGCAGAGTAGTCATCACCAATCCATGCGTTAAACCAGTCGCCTAGAATATAAAGCTGAGTGTCTTTATTTTTATAGTGATCTAATAAATCCAAAAACCCCCGAACGAGTCGAGGGTATTCAGGTGACAAATGTAAATCAGCGATAAACAGATAGGTCACTTATTTTCCTTTTTTAATCCCACCTAACCTCCCTTTTAAAAAGGGAGGAAAAGTCCCTCTTTTATAAAGAGGGATTTAGGGAGATTTACTCAGCAATAATTTTAGCAGATTCGATTACAACGTTTTCTAAAGGAACGTCAGCGTGGTAACCACGGTTACCGGTACGAACACCTTTAATTGCTTCAACAACATCTAAGCCTTCAGTTACTTTACCAAAAACTGCATAACCCCAACCTTGCGCTGTTTTACCAGAATGGTTAAGGAAGCTGTTGTTGCTTACGTTGATGAAGAATTGAGCAGAAGCAGAATGAGGCGCTTGCGTACGAGCCATTGCAACTGTACCAATATCATTGCTTAAACCGTTATCAGCTTCATTTTCAATAGAATCGCGAGTTGCTTTTTCTTTGAAGTTTTCATCCATGCCGCCGCCCTGGATCATGAAGTTTTCAATTACACGGTGAAAAATCACGCCATCATAAAAACCGTCGCGAACATATTCTAAAAAGTTAGCAACAGTCTTAGGTGCTTTTTCAGAGTTTAATTCAAGAACAATACGTCCTTTATTGGTGTTTAATTCGACTTGAGGAAAACTCATTCTATAATCTCCTGATCATGGACAAAAAAAGCCATGGGTTTTTGGTTGAGAGAAGCATAAGCAAACTGTAAACTACAAGGCAAGCAAAAACGTTACTTTCTTTGTTAAAAATTTAGAAAAGCGTTTTAATTATCCTATTTTATCTTATAGAAGTGATTTATCAACTATGAAGCCGAATGATGTTGTTTCATCCCTGCCAAATAACCCGACAACTCAAAATCAATCTGTCGATGCTGCGCAGCAAGAACAACAGCCGGGCTTAGACTTTGTACGCCAAGTGATTACTGATGATCTAGCAGCAGGCCGTACACAACAAGTGGTGACACGTTTCCCGCCAGAACCAAATGGTTATTTACATATTGGTCACGTAAAAGCCATTTGTCTGAATTTTGGTATTGCCCAAGAATTTGATGGCGTATGTAACCTACGTTTTGACGATACCAATCCAGATGCAGAAGAACAAGAATATGTAGATGGTATTGCCAACGATGTAAAATGGTTAGGTTTTAACTGGAATGGTGAACCTCGCTATGCATCGAGTTATTTTGATCAATTGTATATTTGGGCAATTCAATTGATTAAACAGGGTGATGCTTATGTCGATTTGCAAACGCCTGAAGAAATTAAACTCAACCGCGGTAATTTCAAAGAACCCGGTAAAAATTCACCCTATCGTGATGCTTCAGTGGAAGAAAATCTGGCGCGTTTTGAACAAATGCGTAATGGTGAGCTTGGCGAAGGACAAGCGGTACTGCGTGCCAAAATTGATATGGCATCTCCAAACGTACATATGCGTGATCCTATTTTGTACCGTGTACTGCATTCTGAACATCATCAAACCGGTGATAAATGGAAAATGTATCCAATGTACGATTATGCGCATCCATTATCAGATGCGATTGAAGGGATTACCCATTCACTGTGTACTTTGGAATTCCAGGATCACCGTCCGTTCTATGACTGGGTGGTTGAAAAAGTTAAGTCGCCATCTGTTCCGCATCAGTACGAATCAAGCCGTTTAAACGTCGATTACACCATTACCTCTAAACGTAAATTACGTAAATTGGTTGAAGGCAATCATGTTAATGGCTGGGATGACCCACGTATGCCAACCGTAGTCGGTATGCGCCGTCGTGGTTTTACACCTGAAGGTTTACGCGATTTCTGTAAACGTGTAGGTGTTTCTAAAGTTGATGGCAGTATTGTTGATGTTGCAATGCTTGAATACTGTATCCGTCAGTCTTTGGAAAATACCGCTGCGCGTGGTATGGCGGTGTTAAATCCATTGAAAGTGACGTTAACCAACTTGCCTGAAGAAATGGACTTAACGCATGCGCGTCATCCGAACGTAGACATGGGCGATCGTATTATTCCTTTATCTAAAGAAATTTATATTGATCGTAAAGACTTTGAAGAAGTGCCGCCTAAAGGCTTTAAACGTTTAATTCCAGAAGGTGAAGTACGTTTGCGTCATGCCTATGTGATTAAATGCGACGAAGTGATTAAAGATGCCAATGGGGAAGTGGTTGAACTGAAATGTTCAATTGATCCTGAAACTTTAGGTAAAAATCCTGAAGGTCGTAAAGTCAAAGGCGTGGTGCATTGGGTGTCTGCAACCAAAGGTATTCCTGCAGAAGTTCGTATCTACGAGCGTTTATTTACTGAAGCTGCTCCTGATGCAGATGATGACTTCTTAGCGAACTTAAATCCAGAGTCTTTAACTGTGCTTCAAGCGATGATTGAACCTGCGTTAGCTGAAGCTCAAGCTGAAGATCGTTTCCAGTTTGAACGTGAAGGTTACTTCGTGGCAGATCAATATGATCATTCAAGCGATAAACCGGTGTTTAACCGTATTTTGGACTTAAAAGATAGTTTTAAGCCAGGTAAATAATTTACTTGTGGTTTAATTTAACAAAGCTCAACTTCGGTTGGGCTTTTTTGTAGCATCCAAGCAAGAATTAGTTTTAACTGTGTATAGTTTATTATGTAATCTTATAAAAACCATCCTTTTTTCTGCCCTAAAACCTCTCATCAATGCGAAAGTATAGATATTATCACTGCAAAAAGATGAGGCTAAGAAAAATGAATAATGTCGTTATCGAGACACAGATGTTAATTCGCAAACCGGTTGCTGAGGTATTCAATGCCTTTATTGATCCAGAAATCACCCGCAAGTTTTGGTTTACTTCCTCTACGGGACATTTAATGGAAAATAAAAACGTAGATTGGTATTGGGAAAAATATGAGGTAACGACCAGTGTTTTTGTGGAACAGTTGATTAATAATCAATTAATCCAGATCAAGTGGGGCGAGCCAAAGTCTACGGTAGATTTTATTTTTGAGAGAATATCCGAGAACGAAACTTATATTAGAATCCGTAACTACGAGATTCCTTTAGAGGGTTCGGAGTTAATTGCTTTTGTCATTAAACATACCAATGATTTCACCACACTTTTAGCTGGCGCTAAAGCCTACTTGGAATATGGCGCACAACTGAACTTGGTCAATGACCGACTTCCACCATTTGATTAAAGGTTTGGAGAAATCTTTTGAAGATAAGCATTTTATTAAATGACTATAATTAAAATGATCCTGATGCTTATTTTTAGACATTGTACGGTTGAATAACACGAGCTGAGCAGCACATCTCTTCAGTTCTTTTTCAAGCCCCATTCAAATGGGGCTTTTTATTTTTAATAATCATCAATGGGCTGAACTCAAAATTAAGGATTTTTCTGTTCAGGTTCTTTTAATAATAAAGAGGGCGGCAGACGTTTTTTTGCTTTATCGCGTAATTTTTTCTTGATGTACAACACCAAAGCAAAACAGGTGGTGGTGATGGTCAGCAACATGCTGTTCATATAACTCATGATAGAGCTGACATAACCAATCGTGGTCAGGCGGTTCATCATGTGAATGACTTGAGGGCTGCTCTCAACACCGGTAATGGCCCAGGTACATAAATGTTCGCAGTTGTTAATAATAAGATGATAGTTGTTTTCGTTCATGCGTGAACGCATGCGCCGTATGACTTTACGCCCAGTAAATTTGGGATTGCTGTAGTGTTGAACAATAATGGTTTTGCCGAAACTGAATTTTTGCAGCGAGGTGACCTCAATCGGACGTTTTTTGAATAAATGCGCGAAACCAGAATAATGAATCACCCGGCCACGCCCTACATAAATGCCATGATGGGAATAGCCTAAGTGTTTAACAATAAGATGTGTTCCTAAAGGAAATCGTATTTTCTGCGGCTGCATACCAGGCTTAATCAATAAAGTTGCAAATGTATTTTATTGACCTAGTTTACTGCCTCTCTATGAAAGAGTCGACCATTTCACTAAGCTTAAAGATCTTTTTATAAAAGCTTCATCATTGTATAAAATTTTCAGCCTCAACCTAGGTCGTCCGGGAAAGATAAAAGTGAAGAATCAATTTTTCTTAAAAGGCGCCGTAATTTTCGCTTTAAGTTTAGCTTCAATAAGCTATGCAGAAGTCTACTCAGAACACTGGCAAAGGGGGGCTTTTAATGTAGATGTTGTAAAAATTGGTCAGCCCCAAAACTTACGTTTATTTTTAAATGAGGCCAAAACAAGTCAGCCGCTGCATAAATTTGATGCCGTTCAGAAGCAATTAAAGTCTTGTGAAAAGCTATTATTTGCCATGAATGCCGGGATGTATCATTCAGATTATTCTGCAGTTGGTTTATATGTAGAAGCATCACAGCAAAAGCAGAAATTAAACAGATTAAAACAAGGATTTGGTAATTTTCATATTCAACCAAATGGTGTGCTGGCTTGGAATCAGAATAAAACCCTGATTACCACCACAGATGATTACTCAAAGCTAAAGTTTAATCCGGATTATGCGACGCAATCTGGGCCAATGCTGGTGATTAATGGAAAAATCAACCCGCATTTTTTAGAGCAGTCAAACTCATTTAAAATTCGTAATGGCGTGGGGATTAAAGATCAAACCCTGTATTTTGTAATTAGTCGTACGGCGGTAAGTTTTTATCAATTTGCACAATTTTTTAAACAAGAATTAAAAGTAGAGAATGCATTATATTTGGATGGCTCAATTTCAAGCGCATATATCCCTCAATTAAAACGAAAAGATTCATATTTTAATCTTGGACCTATGCTTGCTTATATCGATGAGCAGAACTGTCAAAAAGACTAAGGGCTAAAGTCTTAAAACTATCTGTCTATGTAGCTTATTATTTTAACTATTTTCATCATAATTCATTTTAAGCATGATTTTTATTTTGTAAATTTTTGCCTAAGATAAATTGCAGAAGTCAAAAAATATTTAATATTAGATTTTTTAAAATCAGCACGGCCTCATTTGATTGATTCAATTTTTATACCTTTGCGTAGGCATTACCTCTACTTTTTGAAAGGTCAAAATGAGGATCTCAAAATATATTTTGAGTCCGCAAGAAAAACCTTTTGTTTCCCATCACGACATCCTTGTCCTGATGGGAAACGTGTGGCATCCATGTCACCCACATGACTCCAATACCTGCTGAAATCTATTTTTAATTTTGGCTTTAAGAACGACTTGTAGTAATTGAAAAATGATTTATGAAAGAATTCTCTAGAATTAGGTGTAAACAAATTTTGTACTTTGAATTGAATTATTCGTTAAAAATGATATCCAATTTTTAAACCATAGCCTATGGCATGATTGTCATCGAATTCACCTACTTTTGAGGTTGCTGAAACGCCTGGAAGCGGTAAATAATACGTTCCATCCTCTGCGGTTACATTCCCCAACCAAAAATATTTAACTCCGCCTGAAATAAAATAATTGGGTTCGGGATGGTATTGCATTGCTAAACCAATTCCCCAATAGCCTTTGGTTGGATTAAGGATGGATGCCGGATCGCCTGTACCGGAATCCCAGCCGATATCAAAAGCGCTAGACCATTGGGGAGTCCATTGTTTTGCCACACCCACAGTCGCACTCCACTGATTCTTTTGATAATCATCCAGATTGAATCCAGCGGTATAAGTTCCACTACTGATTGTAGTCGTTGCCAGTTGGGATAGTGCACCGAATTGGGTAGGACGGATCACAAAATCTTTCCAGTTGACCCAACGAATATTGGAATAAAGCAAAGTGCTGACCGTAATACCGGTTTGAAAATCGAGATTGACAGACTGCGGTGTGGAAATTTTAGTTTTAGTTTCATCAACCAAAAGCAGGGGTGTCCCTAACACATTTTCGGAGACATTGATTTTGTGATCAATTTTGGAGTGATAAGTCAATGCGGCTTTTAATGCCATATCAGGCACTTGATAAGCGAAACCAGCCAGCCAGCCGACAGCCGCATCTTCCTTGAAAATAGCGTTATAGCCATTAAATTCTGCATAAACCAATCCGCGTAGAGAAACATGACCTTTAATGGTTTGAAAGGCGGGTCCTGCATATAGATTAAAGTTTTTGAAGGGCTGATAACCTAAAATTAAACTGAGATTTTGGGTATCCACATTGATCTGTGTACCTTGTTGACTCAGTGCTGGATCGGAAAAACTGGCATTGCGCTTTACCGGATATTGTAAATCTGATCCAAAAGGCTGATCGTAAAGGATACCGAAAGAGAGTTCTGGTTTTAATTGGAGTTTAAGCGCCGCACTATAATATTGAAAACTTTGGCTAATGTTATCTGTTGAATAGTCGTTAACACCGGAATCAACAAGGTCGGATCGTGTACTTAAAGTCCGCCCTGATACTTCGGGATCAGCGGCGGTAATGGACGCTTCAAAATAATGCCCTGCTTCGAGAAAAGGCAACAAGGATTGTCCTGATCGGTCCATTGCGGCTGCCATGCCGTGACTTGAGATCAGGCTGCATAATATTGCCAGTCTAGGATAATACCGTTCCATATATTTTCCTTTTTATTAGACTAATTTTTATTTTTAAGACATTCTTATTTTACTTTTTATAATTTTTCACCTATGAGTAAAGCACTTTTAAATACAGGGGAACAGAGATTTCTAGATGAAAAGGGAGAAGTATGTTTCTAAGTATTAAAATCGAAGCATATACGTTTTGCACAGGCAAATAAAAAGGCATTTAGTGAACTAAATGCCTTTGAATTAGACTCTACTATTGGAGGGGTAGGTGCTGTAATTCGTTTAACTCTTTACGGCTATAACCTCGTGAAGCTAGAACCTTTTTAATTCCAATGATGACATCTTCATCTGTTGCCTTTGCTAAAGCTTGGATCAGTTGTTCATTCGATTTACAAGAGTAATCATTTTCGACACAAGAGATTTGATTCTTGTGTTCGTTTTGCTGTTGATTAGCAGAAAACAGCTTTTGCCAAAAACTCATAGAGCCTTCATACACAACTTAACATAGTTCGAAATATATCCAATTTCCTGAATAATACAAGCCTAGGTCAGTGACAAAAACAGCATTTGGACTTGAAATTTTCCGATGATAAGCACTACCTTTAACGATATTATGAGATTTACTATTCAGAATTATTTATAAACGATTAATTTTTAATGAAATAAAAATGAAGCTCATTGGAGCTTCATTAAAATAAAAATACTTACAAACTTAACAATGAAATAAATTGTTTAAATCTTTTCCAGTAATACACCTGATTCCACATGATGGGTATAGGGGAACTGGTCAAACATCGCAAATTTGGTCACTTTATGTGTGGTTGACAGGGTCTTTAAATTGTCCTGTAATGTGTCAGGATTACATGAAATATAAATGATACGCTCAAAACATTGAATCAGTTTTAAAGTTTCATCATCAATACCCGCACGCGGTGGATCTACAAACACGGTATCGAAATCATAGCTTGAGATATCAATCTTAGCTTCCTGTAACCGGCGGAATTCACGTTCACCATTATAGGCTTGGGTGAAATCTTCAGCTGACAAACGTGCAACCTGAATATTGTCAATCTGGTTTTGTTCAATATTCCACTGTGCAGCATAAACAGATGATTTAGCCAGTTCAGTTGCAAGCACACGATTGAACTTGGTTGAAAGCGGCAGAGTGAAGTTACCATTACCACAGTACAATTCAAGTAAGTCTTTATCTGACTGTTCAGCTGCATTGCATGCCCATTCCAGCATCTTTTGGCAGACTTGAGCATTCGGCTGGGTAAAGCTACTTTCGATTTGCTGGTATTGATAAGTACGATCGAATACTTGCAGTTCTTCAACCACAAATTCATCGCTTAATACCACTTTTTGACCGCGGCTACGACCAATCAATTTGATATTCAGTTTTTCAGCCAGTTGTTTGGCCAAGGTTTCCCATTCGGCATCCAGCGGGCAACGATAAATCATTGAAACCAGCATTTCGCCTTTTAAAGTCGCCAGAAAATGAATTTCAAACAAGCGTTTAGACAATACCGGACTGCTTTTCAGTTCCTGCAGCAAAATCGGCATCAATTGATTAATACTTTTATCTGCAATCGGGAATTCGTCAATGCGAATGACTTGTTTCTGGTTGTCTTCACTGCGTTCAAACATCGCATAAAACATATCGTCGTCAGTATGCCAAATACGGAATTCTGCGCGCATACGGAAGTTTTGTTCAGGCGACGGAAATACTTCTAAAGAAGGAGGATTAAATTCGGCAAATTGAGCAGAAATACGTGCAATCTTGGCATCAAGTTGTAACTGATAAGCTGAAGTCATATGCAGTAAAAATCACGAACACATTGAAAACAGGGATGGTAACAAAGTTTGAATCAGATGACTAAACTTATTGCCCATTCAGCGGCAGAAATATCGTTTCAACCAAAATTTGGCTAGATATAAAGAGTACTTATTAAGTATAGAAATTTTAAGCTTGCTTTATAAATTCAATAAAGAATCACTGAATGAGGGGATTAAATATAAAAAGAAACCAAGTCAACCTGACCAGGGAGTAGTTGACTTGGTAAAGAGGAAAAATATTAGAGTTATAGGATTAAGCGCTGAAATTCAGCTTTTAGATTTAGCCTTAAGTTAAGGTCATCAGGCTGGCATTCCCTCCTGCGGCTGCGGTATTGACACTGATCGCGCGCTCAATGACGAATCTTTCTAATGGAATATCGTGGTCAAGCGGCTGCAAATGGGTGATGCCAATAATCGCACCTGAGCGGACAGCAATTTTATTTTGCAACTTTTGCAGTTGGGCTTGGGTGCCGTGATGTAGCACGGCATCAAAATCATCGGTTTCAATGTTTTGAATCACCATAAAACGCTCGGCAATTTCTATTGGCATTTTAGAAAGATACTTGAGTACAAAAGTATTTTCAGACAGAACCACAGGCTGACTGCCGACCGCAAAAATTGCAGCCCATTGCTGAAGCTGATCCTGTTCCTGATCCGCCAAAGACAGCACACGTTTTCTTGGCAACACCACATATTGATTACTTTCACCGGTCGGTCCTTGTAATTCATAATGATGACCTGAGCAGAAAGCTGGGTAGGGTTTTAATTGATATTGAGGGAAGGTCTTTTCTGCCCAAGTGTAAAACAGCTCATATAAAGGCTGATGCGCTGGCTGTGTTTCAAGAGATTGAGTTGCAAAAGGTTGAGCCAGCTTTTTAGCAGAGCAGTGCTGCATTAAACGATACAGATAAATCGGACCGCCCGCTTTAGGACCTGTACCCGACAAACCTTCACCACCAAACGGCTGAACGCCGACCACAGCACCAACAATATTGCGATTAATATATAGGTTGCCGACTTCTGCATGTGCAATCACGGTTTGAATGGTCTCATCAATACGGGTATGCAGCCCCATAGTGAGTCCATAACCTTTGGCATTGATCTGTTCAAGTAGCTGTTCTAATTGCCCGTATTTATAACGAATCACATGCAAGACCGGACCAAAAACTTCACGCTGCAAATCATTCAGATTCGGTAATTCAATTAAAGTTGGCGGAATAAAAGTACCTAGGGTTAAAGATGGATCTTGTACCGCATTCAACATGAGCTGATGGACGGGATGACCTTTACTGCGCATCTGATCAATATGTTCTTGAATATTGCTTTGCGCTTCAGTATCAATCACAGGGCCGATATCGGTCTTTAATAAAAACGGATTGCCGACGCGCAGTTGTTGCATCGCGCCTTTCAACATATGAATGACGCTATCGGCATTGTCTTCTTGCACACAGAGCACACGTAAGGCAGAACAACGTTGGCCAGCACTGTCATAAGCCGAACTCACCACATCAAGAATCACTTGTTCGGTGAGTGCAGATGAATCGACAATCATGGCATTTTGACCGCCCGTTTCCGCAATTAGTGGAATGGGCTGGCCAGATTGACTCAGTCTTTGCGCAAGGGTTTTTTGCAAGATTTTGGCCACATCGGTTGAACCGGTAAACATGATGCCCTGAACACGAGCATCTCCACTTAATTGCGCACCTACAGTTTCACCTTGTCCGGGAAGCAGTTGCAAAACATCTTGAGGAATACCGGCTTGCCATAAAATTTGAATCGCTTGAGCAGCAATCAGCGGTGTTTGCTCAGCCGGTTTTGCAAGTACGGTATTACCGGCAACTAGCGCCGCTGAAATTTGTCCTGTGAAAATAGCCAATGGGAAATTCCATGGGCTGATACATAACACGGGGCCGAGTGGTTGAATCAATGCATCCTGATCCAGATCAATCATTTGCGCAGCGTAATAATGTAAAAAGTCGATTGCTTCACGAACTTCTGCAATGGCATTGGCATAGGTTTTGCCGCTCTCACGACACAGTAGAATCATCAGTTCTGGCAAACGCAATTGCATGATATCTGCAGCGCGTTGCAAACAAGCCGCACGTATATTTTTCGGGGTATTGCTCCATTCAGCTTGGGCATTGACTGCATTATCTAATGCCAGATTCACTTGTATAGCAGTTGCTTCTTGCACATAGCCAACGACATCGGAGTGATTTGCAGGATTTAAAATGGTGATGAGTTCTGAATTATCATCAGTCAGATTATGTTCGTTACTCAGGTTTTTACCCAAAGCCTGCGCTTGCCATTGCTGCTGACTGAAATCTTGTGCAGTTTGATTCAGCAGCATTAAGTCATGGTCATTGGCTAAATCCAAACCGGCCGAGTTTGGACGAGTATCGCCGTATAAATCGGGTGCTAGGGGAATAGCCGGATGCTTTTGACCAATCTGTGATTCTTTGGCTGCATTTTTAAAAATTTCTGAATGTGGGTTTTCAATCAGATCTTCAATTTTTAAGGTTTTATCTGCAATACGGTTGACGAAAGAAGTATTGGCGCCATTTTCCAGTAAACGGCGTACCAGATACGCCAGTAGCGTTTCATGATTGCCGACCGGTGCGTAAATACGGCAAGGCACGCCCAGTTTGTTATCTGTTTTATCGCCAACCACTTGCTCGTAGAGTGGTTCACCCATGCCATGCAGACACTGGAATTCATATTGACCGCTGTAATATTGGTTTGGATCGGCCAGATGGTAAATCGTGGCAAGGGTTTGGGCATTGTGCGTCGCAAACTGCGGATAAATCTGTTGTGGGGCAGCCAGGAGTTTTTTGGCACAGGCAATATAAGATAGATCAGTATGTACTTTACGGGTAAATACCGGATAGTCAGTCATGCCATCAATTTGAGCTTTCTTGATTTCGCTATCCCAGTAAGCACCTTTAACCAGACGAATCATCAAACGTTTTTGACTGCGTTTTGCTAAATCCACCACGTAATCAACTACGTTAAAGCAACGTTTTTGATAGGCCTGAATCACAAATCCAATGCCTTTCCAGTCGGCAAGGCTAGGCTCAAAACACAGACGCTCTAATAATTCTAAAGAAATTTCCAGACGCTCAGATTCTTCGGCATCAATGTTTAAACCAATATTGTAGTGTTTCGCCAGTTCCGCCAATTGCAGCACTTTAGGATACAGCTCGTCATGTACACGGCTGATTTGTGCACGCTGATAGCGCGGATGCAGGGCAGAAAGCTTGATCGAAATACCAGGACCGTCATACACATCTTTGTCTTGTGAAGCTTGACCGATGGCATGAATCGCATTGCTATAATCTTGATAATAACGTTCTGCATCATGTTCTGTGAGTGCCGCTTCACCGAGCATGTCATAGGAATATCGGAAGCCTTTATCTTCTAAAGGTTCTGCATGTTCTAGCGCTTCTTGAATGGTTTCACCAGTAACAAACTGTTCACCCATCATCCGCATTGCCACATCTACCGCTTTACGGATAATGCCGCGACCACTACGTGCCAAAAGCCCGGTCAGTACACTGGATAGACTTTTTTGTTTTGGTGTTTCCATCAGTTTGCCGGTCAGCATGAGACCCCAAGCCGCGGCGTTGACAAACATCAGGCTACTTTGTCCGACATGTTCTTTCCAGTTGCCCTGATTAATTTTGTCGCGAATCAGCAGGTCACGGGTAGCACTGTCCGGAATACGAAGCAAGGCTTCGGCCAGACACATCAAGGCAATGCCTTCCTGAGAGGATAATGAAAATTCTTGCAATAAACCCTGAACGATTCCCGCTTTACCATTAGAGCTTTTGCGCTCCCGTAATGTATGAGCCAGGTTAAAAGCCAGGTCGTAAATACGCTGGTTCAGTTGTTCAGAAATTTGGCTATGTTCAAGCAGGTTTTCAACACACTCAGGTTCCGCACGGCGCCACGCGGTATTAACCTCAACTTCATAATCATTCTTTTCTTTGAATTCAGTAATATATTCAAAGTGAGGTTTTGCCAGATTGAGGCGGGTTTCTGTATCCATCATATTCATGCCAACGTCCTGTGACTGCCAATTTTTTTGTTGAGTCAAATACCTTATATAATTTATGATTACAGAAAGGATGCCGAATAACTCACTATAATTTTTATTCATTTTAGAGAATAATTCAGATGACAAGCCCGATTTTTACATTGGACAGAACAGATATCAAAATTTTAGATATTCTGCAAAATAATGGACGAATTTCAAATATCAAACTCGCTGAAGCGGTGAATTTATCAGCCACTGCAGCGCTGGCACGGGTACAGAAGTTAGCCAAAGATGGTTTTATTTTAGGCTATGAAGCCAAGTTGAATCCTGACATGCTGAATGCCAGTTTTGTGGTGTTTGTGGAAATTTTACTGGATAAAACCACACCTAATGTATTGGAGGAATTTTCCGATGCGATCATGCAATATCCTGAAATTGTGGAATGCCATATGATCAGCGGCGGTTTCGATTTCGTGGTGAAAATTCGCTGTGCCAATATGGAAGAGTTCCGCAGAATTTCGGGACAAGTGCTCTGGCAATTGCCTGGAGTAAAAGAAACACGAAGCTATCCGGTGATGGAAGTGATTAAAGAAAGCTCGAAAATTCATCTTAAAAGTAAAGGGCAAAAATAGAAGCAGCAAAAAGGGGCTTACGCCCCTTATCTTTCAATAAAACTCAAGTGAAAATCATCTGAGTTTTATTAGGGATTTTCAGTTTGAGTCGGTATTCCATTTTTTAACTCAGCCATTTCTTTTTTATACAAATCATCTGCCTGTTCAAAACGTTGCAGTACTTCTCGAGAAGGCATTTTTTCAAGCAAGCTCACCACAACAATGCTCACAAATGACAGAATAAAGCCCGGAATAATCTCATACAGTCCTGTACTGGCCAGGGTGTTCTTCCACAAAATAACTGTTAAAGCACCGATAATAATTCCAGCAATCGCTCCGTTTAAGGTCATACGTTTCCAGAACAAAGACAAAATAATTAATGGACCAAATGCTGCACCAAAACCTGCCCAGGCATAAGCCACCAAACCCAAAACTTTACTGTTCGGGTTGCTTGCAAGTGCAATGGCAAGAACGGCAATAGCTAAAACCATCAGGCGTCCCACCCAGACCAATTCCTTTTGCGAAGCATTCTTGCGTAGAAATGATTTATATAAATCTTCAGTCAAGGTACTTGAACAGACCAAGAGTTGGCAACTTAAAGTACTCATCACTGCTGCTAAAATCGCGGCTAAAATAACGCCTGCAATCCAGGGATTAAACAGAATTTTGGTCAGTTCCATAAAGATCGTTTCAGGATTTTGTGAAACGACCGAAGATAATTCTGGATGTTGCTGGAAATAGGCAATCCCGATATAACCTGCACCAATCGCACCCGCTAGGCACATAATCATCCAGCTCATGCCAATACGACGTGCAGCAGGAATCGTCTTCACAGAATCGGCTGCCATAAAACGCACCAGAATATGGGGTTGGCCAAAATAGCCTAAGCCCCAAGCCAGGGAAGATAAAATGGCGACGGTACTTAAACCTGAAAGCATATTGCTGGCATGCGGACGAGCTGTTTCAATTGCGGTTGCAAAATGTTGACTGTGATCACCCAGTGCGAGGTAAGCCATAATCGGGGTTAAAATTAAGGCGAAAATCATCAATCCAGCTTGAAAAGTATCGGTCCAGCTAATTGCAAGAAAGCCACCGATACACACATAGCTAATGGTCGCAATGGCACTGATCCAAAGGGCAGTGGTGTAAGACATACCAAAAATACTTTCAAATAATCGAGCACCTGCAACCATGCCAGAAGCACAATAAATCGAGAAAAAGACCAGAATCACGAGGGCTGAAATAATCCGTAGCACACGTTTACGATCCGCAAAACGACTTGTGAAGTAATCCGGCAGGGTTAACGCATTATTTTGAACTTCGGTATGCACACGTAAGCGACCTGCAACCAGCAGCCAATTCAGCCATGCACCGATAATCAGTCCAATGGCAATCCACGCTTCCGATAAGCCTGACAGATAAATTGCTCCGGGTAGACCCATCAACAACCAGCCACTCATATCAGATGCACCTGCTGAAAGTGCAGTAACAACACTCCCCAGACTACGTCCACCCAAAATATAATCTGAAAAGTTGGTGGTCGCCTTATAGGCATATAGCCCAATACCGACCATAGCGATGATATAAAAAATAAATGTGATTAATGTGGGGTTCAGTTGACTCATGTGCTCATCCTTTTGTCCTTATGCATTCATCTATCCGAGATGAATTTTTATACCGGTTCTGTAAGGCGCTGATTCAAGCATAAAATTGAAATTACGTTCTGTTACATTTCGAGGGGATTTACTAGCATGTTGTGTAGCGGAATGTATTTTTAGATACAATTGATAAAAAATGAAAAAATTAATCAATTATAAGTATGGCGCTTAATATCATTTATAAGGTCAATCTAAAGGCTTAATGTGAATTGAAATCAGCATTAAAGATTTTTAAGCTTAATTTTTTTGATGAGAAAAATTGGAAGTGGAAAAGGTAGTTGGAAGTACTTACACTAGCTACAAAGCTGCTGTAATTCGTTATAGAACATTGCCAAATAAATATCTTTTTACAATATTTAAAGTACAGTAAAGGTTTAATATTTTTTCAATTGCACAATTGTGGTGCATAAATGTGAGTATATTTAAAGTGTCTATGGTTCAACTCGATAATACAAGAATAGAACGTGATTTACTGGGAGCAAAGGAAGTTCCAGCAGCATGTTATTACGGCATTCATACTGTCCGTGCTTTAGAGAATTTTCAAATCTCTAATCAGAAAGTCGGCAATCATCATCATTTTATTCGTGCTTTGGCTCAAGTCAAAAAAGCTTCGGCACAAACCAATTTAAAATTTAGCAAGATTTCTGAACAAGTCAGTCAGGCGATTCAGCTTGCCTGTAATGAATTGATTGAATTTCCCGAAAAATGGAGTACAGCTTTTCCTTTAGATGTTTATCAGGGCGGAGCAGGTACGTCTATTAATATGAATACCAATGAAGTATTGGCTAATATTGCCCTGGAGCATTTAGGTTTTCATAAGGGACAATATGAACATATTCACCCCAATGATCATGTCAATAAATCCCAATCGACCAATGATGTGTATCCAACCGCGTTACGCTTGGCGACCTATTATAGTTTGGATGATCTTTTAATCCAGATTCAAGAGCTCATTGATACTCTACATATAAAGGTTGCAGAGTTTCAGTTTGTTTTAAAAATGGGCCGCACCCAATTACAGGATGCAGTTCCGATGACTTTGGGACAAGAGTTTCGTGCTTTTGCAACGTTATTAAAAGAAGATATCCGTTTAATTCAACGTACCCGTGAACTTTTACTAGAAGTAAATTTGGGTGCCACAGCTATTGGGACAGGGGTAAATACACCTAAAGGCTATGCGCATGAAGTCATCCAATCTTTGAATAAAATTACCGGACTAAACTTAATTGGGGCAGAAGACTATGTGGAAGCCACCAGTGATTGTGGCGTCTTTATTATTTTATCGAGTACGCTTAAACGACTTGCAGTGAAACTTTCAAAAATCTGTAACGACTTGCGTTTATTGAGTTCGGGTCCACGTACCGGTCTAGCCGAAATTCGCTTACCTGAATTGCAAGCCGGCTCATCAATTATGCCTGCCAAAATTAATCCGGTGATTCCTGAATTGGTCAATCAAATTGCTTATAGAGTGATTGGTAATGATCTAACCGTGACCATGGCTGCGGAAGCGGGACAGTTACAGTTAAATGTAATGGAACCAGTCATAGCGATTTCCATTAATGAATCAATTGAATTACTCACCCAAGCCATTTCGAGTTTGGACCATAAATGTATTCAGGGCATTCAAGCCAATGAGCAGGTGTGTTATGACGCTGTAATGCGAAGTGTGGGTATTGTCACTTTACTCGATCCAATTTTAGGACATGCTAAATGTGATGAAATTGGCAAGCAATGTATTGCGGAAAACAAGACCATTCAGCAGGTCGTCTTAGAGCAGAAATTACTTACACAAGAACAGTTAGATGAAATCTTTGCCTTTAGCAATCTGGTTTCAGAAGTGACCGCACAACATGAGCTTTTCGCACAAGTGAGTTAATTCGCTCTGTGCAAAAATTTAATCGCTATATGAGCAAAAAGGTAGCAGTTTTAAACTGTTGCCTTTTTTTATGAAAATAATGCTGAAGATAAGGCCGCTCAGGGTTAAAATAGTCAGGGTTTTTAATCATTGTAATGCTTATGTTGAATAAACTTGCTGGACTATTTCCCAGTTCAAGACTGTTTAAAAGTTCCAAGCCATCTCTTGAACAAGTGTTTCTCGAAGAAAATAATATCCAATTCAATCAAGAACAGGGCTATATCGTCGATGGTATTGTAGTTAATGAACTATCCGAAAGGTTGTCGTATTTCTCCAATCGAAAATTAACCAAGTTTGATGATTTAAAAGCATTGTATTTCACTTCTATGATTATCAATGAAAAAATTGATCTGGAAATTGCCAACCAACGCTTTGTAGTGCGTTTAGGTAATACCGAAGAAAACCTGCTGCATTTAAAGCAAATTATTCAAAAGCTAAATAGCTATTATCGCAATTTCTTACGCGAAAAATAATTGGAAAACAGGCTTTGAAGACATGCTATTTAAAAGGATTTAGAAGAAAAAATCGGTTGCATATAAAAATAACTCAACCGGGAAAAAACCCATGCTAATATACTGCTCATGTCATTTAGACCAAAAGCTATATACATGTTCCAACAAGAAATTTCCCAATTAAATCTGCAGCAATTAAAAGCAGGCGAAAAACGCTGGGTCGGTAATTTACAAGGCTCGTCTGCATCTTTATTATTCAAAGAAATTGCCACGCAAAATAAGCAATTGTTCATTATTGTTGCCAAAAATAATCAGCACTTGGGTCAGTTGGAAAGTGAATTAGAATTTTACGGCATAAAACCGACCATTTTCCCGGATTGGGAAATTTTACCTTATGACCGTTTATCTCCGCATCAAGATATCGTGTCAGAACGTCTTTCAATTTTATCAAATATGCCAAAGCAGGGCGTATTGCTTCTATCTGCCTCTACTCTTGTACAACGAGTTGCGCCAACTTCTTGGGTGTTGGGTGAACATTTCGATATTAAAGTGGGTCAAAAGTTTGAACTGGAACAACAAAAACTGCGCTTGATTCAGGCGGGTTATCATCTGGTCGATACAGTTTACGATCATGGTGAGTTTGCGGTACGCGGCAGCATTATGGATATTTATGCATCCGGACAAAATTCACCAATCCGCATCGATTTATTTGATGATGAAATTGAAAGCTTAAAATTCTTTGATCCTGAAACGCAAAGAACCACGCAAAATTTGCAACAGTTCTCGGTATTGCCTGCCAAAGAATTTCCACTCAAAGAAGGGCGTGCGACTTTCCGTGACCGTTATG
Organism: Acinetobacter sp. TSRC1-2; assembly: GCF_049895885.1. NCBI lineage: Bacteria > Pseudomonadati > Pseudomonadota > Gammaproteobacteria > Moraxellales > Moraxellaceae > Acinetobacter > Acinetobacter sp. TSRC1-2. The sequence goes on along the minus strand of NZ_JAFCTF010000003.1, from coordinate 76,446 downwards.
CAGAGAGTTTTCCGAACGCAAATCCTAAGAGAAATCCAGTTTATCAGGATGTCCTAGAAGGAATTGCTTCTCCAGGGCTTGAGTTTTATTTCCCTTTATTCTTTAGCAAAGAAGCGATGGAAACACAAAGTACCCTGATGGCGTACTTACCACGGAATGGCATTGTCATTACAGATAAGCATCTGGATGAAGGCTTAACCAGTTTTTGGAAAGATGTGGTTCGACGCTATGAAGACCGTCGCCATAATGTCGATCATCCCATTTTGCCGCCAGAAGAAATATTCCTGCAACCGAATCAGGTTTTAGAACAACTGAATCACTTTGCCAGAATCATTGCATCTTCAGAAGAGTTTGTAGATAAAACCGGGGTACTTAATCTTAATACCGAATTGCCCCCACGTTTACCGGTCGATCCAAAACAGGAAAAGCCTTTCTCGGCGGTTAAAAAATATATTGATGCTGCAAATCATCCGGTACTGTTAGTCGCTGAAAGTGCAGGTCGCCGTGAAACCTTAAAAGATGCTTTGCGTGCCGCTTTGGGTGATATTCCCAATGTCGAAAATTTTGCAGAGTTTAGAAAATCACTCTATGCCATCGCTATTACCAGCGCGCCACTTGATCGTGGTTTGGTGATTCCTGATCACCTTACAGTGATTTCTGAAAATCAGCTTTATGAACATCGGGTAGTCCAGCGCCGTCGTAAACGCCAGCAGGAGGTTTCGGAAGAATTTTTAATCCGGAGTTTAACGGAGCTGAGTATTGGCGCGCCTGTGGTGCATATCGATTATGGCGTGGGGCGTTATGCAGGTTTAGTCACTTTAAGTATTGATGATCAAGATCATGAATTTTTACAGCTGGATTATGCAGATGCTGCCAAAGTCTATGTTCCGGTAACCAATTTACACCTCATTAGCCGCTATAGTGGTGGTGATCCCGATTTAGCGCCATTACATAAATTAGGTACCGATGCCTGGAATAAAGCCAAGCGTAAGGCCTTGGAACAGATTCACGATGTGGCTGCTGAACTGTTACATATCCAGGCGCGTCGTCAGGCAAAACCGGGGTTTAGTTTTGAACTTGAACAAAGTCCATATATGCAATTTGCCAGTGGTTTTGCGTATGAGGAAACTCTTGATCAAGCGAATGCGATTGAAGCGACCTTGCATGATATGCAACTTGCAAAACCGATGGATCGTCTGGTCTGTGGTGATGTTGGTTTTGGTAAGACTGAAGTGGCGATGCGAGCCGCATTTTTAGCAGTACAAAACAATAAGCAAGTCGCGGTGTTGGTACCGACAACCTTGCTGGCACAGCAGCATTATGAATCTTTTAAAGACCGTTTTGCCGATTGGCCGATTCGGATTGAAGTGCTTTCGCGTTTTGGTTCTAATAAAACCCATTTGAAAATTACCGAAGATTTGGCCAATGGCAAAGTCGATATTGTGATTGGAACGCATAAAATTTTGCAGGAAAGTATCCAGTTTAAAAATCTAGGTTTGATGATTGTTGATGAAGAGCATCGCTTTGGAGTACGGGATAAAGAACGTATTAAAGCCATGCGTGCCGATGTAGATATGTTGACCCTGACTGCAACCCCAATCCCGCGTACCTTGAATATGGCATTTAGCGGTATGCGTGATTTATCTATTATTGCCACGCCACCGGCACGTCGTTTGGCAGTCAAAACCTTTGTGCAAGAACAAACCAGTGAATCCATTAAAGAGGCCATTCTGCGTGAATTACTGCGTGGTGGGCAGGTTTACTTTTTACATAATGAAGTCGATAGCATTGAACGTGCCGCAGCCAGTGTTCGCGAGCTAGTTCCTGAAGCACGTGTCGCGGTTGCACATGGGCAAATGCGCGAGCGTGAACTGGAGCAGGTGATGCAGCAGTTCTATCATAAAGAATACAATGTCTTGGTCTGTTCAACCATCATTGAAACTGGAATTGATGTGCCAAATGCCAATACCATTTTGATTGAACGTGCAGACAAACTGGGACTCGCGCAATTACATCAATTACGTGGTCGTGTCGGGCGTTCACACCATCAAGCTTATGCATATTTATTAGTGCCTTCAATTAAAGGTTTGAAGGGAGATGCTGAAAAACGTCTGGATGCCATTCAGCGTGCATCGAATTTAGGTGCAGGTTTTATGCTTGCCACTGAGGATTTGGAAATTCGTGGCGCGGGTGAACTTTTGGGTGAGCAACAAAGTGGTTCAATGCATGCAATCGGTTATAGCCTGTATATGGAAATGCTTGAAAAAGCGACTAAAGCTATTCAAAAAGGTAAGACACCGAATTTTGATGCACCGTTATCGTTAACGGCCGAAATTAATCTGCATATGCCAGCATTGATTCCGGATGAGTATTTAGGCGATGTGCACCAACGTCTGATGTTCTATAAACGTATCAGTAATACTGACAGTCAAGAAAAACTCGATAATATCCGTATGGAATTGATTGACCGTTTTGGTGTGCCTCCACAACCTGTGAAGCAGTTATTTGCTGTGCATCAATTACGGTTAAAAGCAGAACAGTTGGGGATTACCAAGGTTGATATCAGTTCACACGGCGGTCACATTGAGTTTTCACCCGATACCCCGGTACAGGCAGTCAGCATTATTCAAATGATGCAAAAACATCCGACTTTTTTCCGTATGGAGGGTGGTCAACGTTTAAAAATCATGGTAATGCTGGAAGATTATCAAAAAAGAATTCAGTTTATTTCCGATTTACTGGCGAGTTTGTTAAAAGAAATTCACTGATGAGAAAATGAGTGCATAAATATTATGCACTCATTTGTTAATTCACCCATAATTTAAGATTTACTGAAAAGAAATGCTTGAATTTTTAGGGAAATTTATTAAATTTGTCTACGCTTGAGTGTTCAAAGCAAATAGTGGTTTATTTGTAATGAAACACATTGCATAGAATATTCACGTCCCATTGGATGTGATAGTATTAGCCATCATTCTAATTTTGCATAATTTATAAAGATATGTTTAGTTTGCATCCACAACTTGCTCAAGATACTTTTTTTGTAGGCGACTTTCCACTGTCAACATGTCGTTTAATGAATGATATGCAATTTCCGTGGCTTATATTAATTCCGCGTGTACCTGGTATTAGCGAATTATATGAATTAAGTCAGGCTGACCAAGAACAATTCCTACGTGAATCTAGCTGGTTATCAAGCCAATTGGCACGTGTATTCCGTGCAGACAAAATGAATGTTGCTGCTTTAGGAAATATGGTTCCACAATTACATTTTCATCATGTCGTGCGTTACCAAAATGATGTCGCTTGGCCGAAACCAGTTTGGGGCACACCCGCTGTTCCATATAGCAATGAAGTACTTTCACATATGCGTCAAACTTTAATGCTTGCGCTACGTGGTCAAGGCGATATGCCATTTGATTGGCGTATGGACTAATTCAAAGCAATTTAAAAAACCAGATAGGGAGTGTTTGGGGTGAATACTGGGACCAGGAGTGATTGAGTGCCATTAGACGACTGGATTAAAAAAGAGCCGAGACAATTTGAATATTTTCATCGTTTGATGGGATATATCATGTTGTCTTTACTCATCATCGTTTATCATTACACTTCTTCTGATACGAAATATCAGATCTATGTTCCGGTATTTTTGTTCTTTGTGTTACTGATTATCCCTAAGTTATCGAATGGGTTACTGTACCGTTATAATTCAAGAATAAAACGCAGTCTATTATTTCTTATTGATGTTGTTGTTATTTCAGTTATTTTATCTGCCATTCATTTAAACCTTGTGCTGACTTTTATTTCATTTTTTGCAATTCTTTATACTGCAATCAGTAATAAAATTTCATTTCTCATGGTGTCAGTGGCGAGTCTTATTGGAATCGCAAATTTTTATCTGTGTAATATCTTTATTTTTGGATTTGGTGAGTATTTTGAACAAACTACAGGAGAATTAACTGTCCTGGGTTTTATTTGTCTCATCACTTATTTTGGCGTGGGAAGTTTTTATCAGCGTAGTCAAATCCAGCATATTACCGATCGTAAAGCTTATTATTATGAGCAAATGAATCGTTATATGGAGTTTGCCAACCAGCTTAGCCGTTACGCACCAGTACAGTTATGGCAATCGATCATGAAAGGTGAGTCGGAAGCTAAAATTGAATACAAGCGTAAGAAAATGACCATTTTCTTTTCAGATATTCAAGGTTTTACCGAGCTCTCTGAAACCCTTATCCCGGATGACTTGGCATTCTTGCTGAATGACTATCTAAGTCATATGACAGAAATTGCGAAACAGTATGAAGCGACTGTCGATAAGTTTATGGGGGATGCAATTTTAATATTCTTTGGCGATCCTATTTCTCAAGGTGTTGAACAAGATGCAAAAACTTGTTTAGACATGGCCATAGATATGCGTCAGCAAATGAAATTATTAAGAGAGCGCTGGATCAAGATGGGCTATCCTGCTTTACATATTCGTATGGGGATCAGTACGGGATATTGTCACGTGGGGAACTATGGTGCGGCACATCGTATGGCGTATACCATTGTTGGACGTGATGCAAATTTGGCAGCACGTTTACAAAGTGCGGCAGAAGTCGATGAAATTTTAATTTCTGATGATACTTATAATTTAATTAAAAATGATTATTTGTGTGCACCTAAAGCACCGATTAGGCTAAAAGGTATTCAAGGGCCGGTAAACACCTGGCAAGTGATGGAAAAATATACCTCACGTAAATCGGATTATCAGCGCTGGTTTGATTATGAATATAAAGGCTTCCATTTATTGCTGAATCTGGATGAAGTTCAAAATTATGAATATCCAGAGCTAATCAATGTTTTGGAAAAAATGATTAAGCGCATACAAAAACAGCAAAAAATGACCAATTCTCAAGGCATTGTAAAACTGAATTTAGAAGATGAAATAATTGAAGATCAGAAAGATGAACAATATCATTAATATAAACAGTATCACTCAGCATGGTTGCGATTGAATTAAATAAAAAACCACGCTAAACGTGGTTTTTTTATGAATCTTTAAATCAATTAATGATTTTCAGAAGCGTGGTTAATGGTGTATTTCGGAATTTCAACTTCCAGATCTTCATCCACAATTTTAACCTGACATGAAAGACGTGAGTCAGGTTCAAGCCCCCAGGCACGATCAAGTAAATCGGCTTCAACATCAGTCATTTCTTCCAGGTTGTCAAAACCTTTGCGAACCACAACATGACAAGTGGTACATGCACAAGACATGTCGCAGGCATGCTCAATCTTGATGCCATTTTTTAATAAGCTTTCACAAAGATTAGCATTCTGTTCGACTTCAAACTCAGCACCATTAGGGCAAATTTGCGCATGTGGAAGAACTTTAATACGTGGCATAATTTTTACCTATTTATTTGGGTGAGTTTGACCAATCATCAAGTTGAGTACCTTTAAGCGCAGAGTCAATATGTTGATTCATACGTGCTGCAGCAAAGGCATCACTATATATTTTAAGCTGTTGCACTGCATCTTCAATCGCCTTGATATCAGTGGTTGATAATTGGCTTTCAAGTTGAACTTTAGCTTGTTCTAAAGCAACAAGTTGTTCAGCGCCAAGCAGGTTTGAATCAACTTTTAATGCTTGGGTCAGTGCTTCAAGTTCACGTTGTGCTTCAACTTTGGTTTCTTGCAGGTGACGAAGATTTTTATCCTCTTCAGCAAATTTAAAACCTTCAATCAATAAGCGTTCAGTATCAGAATCCGACAAACCATAAGAAGGCTTGATATCGATTTGAGCATGCACGCCGGAGGTGGTTTCTTTTGCTGAAACGGTTAATAACCCATCTGCATCCACCTGGAAAGTCACTTCAATACGTGCTTGACCTGCAGTCATGGGTGGAATGCCGTGTAAAACAAAACGGCCTAAACTACGACAGTGTTCAACCAGATCACGCTCACCTTGTACCACATGAATCAGCATCGCAGTTTGACCATCTTGATAGGTGGTAAACTCTTGGCGACGTGCAACCGGGATTGCGGTATTACGTGAGATCAAACGCTCAACCAGGCCACCCATAGTCTCTAAACCTAAAGAGAGTGGGGTAACATCAAGCAGCAATGAACCATCTGTATTGTTACCAATCAACTGATCTGCAGTAATGGCTGCACCAATCGCCACCACTTCATCTGGGTTAATTGTGCATAAAGGTTCTTGATTGAACACATCGCGAACAGCTTTTTGTACAGCATAAGAACGGGTTGATCCACCGACCAGAACAACGTTTTGAATGTCATTAAGCTCAAGTTTGGCATCACGCATCACGCGTTTGCATACGCTAATGGTTTTATCTAAAGCAATTTTAATGATGTCTTCAAAGGTTGCACGTTCTAAAGTTAAAACCTGATTTAGCGCCTGAAGTTCAACTGATTCCAACTCTGTTAATGCTTCTTTTGCGTTACGTGCAGCAACCATCAGATGTGCATGTTCTGCATCATCCAAGGTTTCAATATTAAGCTGTTTCTTTGCCCATTTCACAATTAAGCGATCTAAATCGTCACCACCAAGAGCAGTATGACCACCAGTGGCTAAAACTTCGAATACACCTTGGGTAAAACGCAAGATAGAAACGTCAAAAGTACCGCCACCCAGGTCGTAAATTACATAGTTGCGGTCAGAAGCTAAATTGCTTGCTTGATCTAGACCGTACGCTACCGCAGCAGCCGTCGGTTCATTCAGCAAGCGCAGAACATTTAAACCTGCCATTTGAGCGGCATCGCGAGTGGCCTGACGTTGCGCTTCATCAAAATAGGCAGGAACAGTAATCACTGCACCATTAATTGGATTTTTTAAACTTGCTTCAGCACGTTCTTTTAGTTGTTTTAAAATTTCAGCCGAAATTTCAACAGGGGTTTTACGCCCCTGATTTGTTTCAAAAGCAGGCATTTGGTGATCTTCACCCACCAGTGTATATGGATGCTGGAATTTAATATCCGCCTTTGAACGACCCATAAAACGCTTAACAGAAACAATGGTATTTTTAGGGTCACTGGTCATGAATGCTTTAGCTTCATCACCATATTGTGTAGCCTGATCTGCATAATGCACAATCGATGGAAGTAACACGCGACCTTGTTCATCGTTAAGAACTTTGGCTTTGCCTGAGAGAACCGTAGCGACTAAAGAGTGGGTGGTACCTAAATCGATACCAATCGCGATACGGTGTTCGTGGGGCGCACTTGATTGACCAGGTTCTGCAATTTGCAAGAGAGCCATTGTGTTACATCCTTTGAACGTCTAAAAAGTAAAATAAATTAAAAATCATCGTCAAGATCGAAAGAATCATCATCTAAAAAACGATCTTCAGCTTTGTCGATATCTGCCATAACTTTCTGGAAAAAGCGTAATTTACGCACTGTATCGCGCGCTTCAGCCCAGTCTTCTTCAGTATAGTCAATTTTAAATTCACGTACTAAACTGTCAATCCATTGTTGAACTTCGTGTTTAAGTGAAATCAAATCATCGGCAGTATGAGCTTCATCCAGCTGTTCACGAATTTCTAGCGCAGATTGTAAAAAATCAAAATCACTGATCGATTGATCAAGCAGATGATCCTGTTTTTTTAACGCAAGCAGATATCCCGCACGACTATCAACTTGAGACAAGACTTTAAAAGCCTGATTAATCTCGCTTGACTTAATCAATGCCTGATCTTTGTCTTCAGCTTTATCGGGATGATATTGTTGCTGCAATTTTAAAAATTCATTTTTTAAAGCTGCTAAATCAATATCGAGTGCTACAGGAAGATTGAACAACTCAAAATGATTCATGGGAGATTTGATCCGCGAAAATTCTATAAAAATTACTGTACATATAAATGCAATTAAAACAGTGTATTGTACACTGTTTTAATGCTTTAAAAGAGAATGGAAGGGCTGGTTAAACAGTGAAAGATTCACCACACCCACATTCACCCTTTTTATTGGGGTTATTAAATTCGAAGCCTTCGTTTAAGCCATTTTTCACATAGTCCATTTCTAAACCTTCTAAATAGACACTGCTTTTAGGGTCAACAAAGACCTTAACGCCAAACTGTTCAAAAGTTTGATCATGTTCGTCAATTTCATCAACAAATTCGAGTACATAGGCCAAACCAGAACAGCCTGAAGTTTTCACGCCAACGCGAATGCCTTCACCCTTACCGCGATTTTTCAAGTAATTGCTGATATGAGTTGCAGCATTTTCAGTTAAATGAATCATGAAAACTCCGTTATTCCTTATTCAAAACTTAAGGCGATTAAGCTTTAGCTTTTTTGCTGCGGTAGTCTTCAACAGCAGCTTTAATTGCATCTTCAGCCAGTACAGAACAGTGTACTTTTACTGGCGGAAGCGCGAGTTCAGTTGCAATATCAATGTTTTTGATTGCTTGCGCCTGGTCTAAAGTTTTACCTTTAAGCCATTCAGTGACAAGTGAACTTGAAGCAATAGCAGATCCGCAACCATAAGTTTTGAAACGTGCCTGTTCAATGATACCGTTGTCATCTACTTGAATTTGAAGGCGCATAACATCACCACAAGCGGGTGCACCGACCATACCTGTACCAACATTTTCAGCGTTTTTATCTAAAACACCAACATTACGAGGGTTTTCGTAATGATCAATTACTTTTTCACTATAAGCCATGATGCGTCTCCAAACCTCGGGGTCAGCCTTGATAAGATTTAATATGGGGGCATCTCAAGCAAATTCTATAAGATGCCAAGAATAAATTAGTGTTCAGCCCATTCGACTGTAGACAGATCAATACCGTCTTTGTACATATCCCAAAGAGGAGAAAGATCACGTAGTTTTTGTACCGCAGCTTTGGTTATTTCAAGTACATGGTCGATATCTTCTTCAGTGGTATATTTACCGAAGCTGAAGCGAATAGAACTGTGAGCAAGCTCATCAGACAAACCTAATGCACGAAGTACATAAGAAGGTTCAAGTGTTGCAGAAGTACATGCAGAACCAGAAGATACAGCGGCATCTTTTAATGCCATCATCAATGATTCACCTTCAACAAAGTTGAAGCTTACATTTAGATAGTTTGCAACATTGTATTCAGGGTGACCATTTAAGAACACTTGTTCTAAACCTTGTAAACCATTCCAAAGTTTGTCACGTAATACACGTAGACGTTTTTGTTCAGATTCTAGGTTTTTGCCTGCAAGTTCAAATGCTTCACCCATACCTACGATTTGGTGGGTCGGAAGGGTGCCTGAACGCATACCACGTTCATGACCGCCACCATGCATTTGAGCTTTAAGACGAACACGCGGGCTACGACGCACGAACAGTGCACCCATACCTTTAGGGCCATAAATTTTATGAGCAGAGAAACTCATTAAATCTATTTTCATGGTTGAAAGATCAATTTCAACTTTACCCGCAGCCTGAGCAGCATCGACATGGAAATAGCTTTTATTTGCGCGAGTGATTTCACCAATTGCAGCAACATCAGTCACGGTACCAATTTCGTTGTTCACCATCATCAGGGAAACAAGAATCGTATCTGGACGAATAGCAGCTTTAACCATATCCGGCGTAATTAAACCGGTTTTTGGTTCTGGCTCAAGATAGGTGATTTCAAAACCTTCTTCTTCGAGTTCACGGCAAGTATCTAAAATTGCTTTATGTTCGATTTTACTGGTAATGATGTGTTTGCCTTTAGAGGCATAGAATTGTGCAACACCTTTTAATGCAAGGTTATCCGATTCAGTCGCACCAGATGTCCACACGATTTCACGTGGATCTGCTTTAATCAAATTAGCAACTTGTTCGCGTGCATATTCTACTTTTTCTTCTGCCTGCCACCCGTAAGCATGAGAACGAGATGCAGCATTACCGAAAGTACCATCGAATGTTAAGCATTCCATCATACGTTCTGCAACTTGAGGATCTACAGGAGTGGTTGCTGCATAATCAAGATAAATCGGACGTTTCATGTCAAATACCTGTAACCGATAAAAGGGCTGAATCAAAACTTGGTGAATTTTGGCGAATTGCAACGGTTTGGACGTTGTCTCGTGCTACAAGATCAGCAAGTGTAATTTTCGCTAAATAATCGGCAATGTGGTGGGAGAGTTCTTGCCATAAATCATGAGTTAAGCACATTGCACCATTTTGGCAGTTGCTTTTATGGTCGCAACGAGTCGCGTCAACTGTTTCGTTTACAGCTTCAATAATTTCTAACACAGTGATTTCTTCAGCGCGACGAGCAAGATGGTAGCCACCATTGGCACCACGTACACTAGACACTAGGCCGTGACGCTTTAATTTCGCAAATAACTGCTCAAGATAAGCCACAGAAATAGTTTGACGGGCTGCAATTTCAGCAAGCGTGATCGTTTGTTCAGTTGGCTGCAAAGCTAAATCAAGTAGAGCAGTCACTGCGTAGCGACCGCGAGTAGTAAGACGCATGATTCGATACACATGTTAAGACTAGATGTGTCGATTTTAAGAATCCTGACTAAAATAGTCAAGTTTTTTATGAGGCTTTAAATTATTTTGTTTTATAAGAAAAATTATATATTTATCCAAGCCATAGATTATACACTAATAAGGCAATTAAAAGCACTGTCGTTACAATAAACGAGATATTAATTCTTTTCTGTTTTTGTTGGATGCGACGAATACGATTTTTATATTGTTTAACTTCAACTTCTAAGCTATTGATTTTTGAACGTTGCCGGTCAATTTTTTCTAAAAGAGGCGCAATGCGCTTTTTTGAAGCAACAATGTCTTGCTCATTAGTGGGTTCATTTAACCATTGCTTCCAATCTGATAAAATTTTTGGAAAGCTAAAGAGTAGAGCCAGATCGCGAAACTCATCTTTTAAAGCAAGGTCACCATCGATACGCATTTTTTTAAGACTGTAACGATTGGCAAATACAAAGACTTTAATTAAATCTATGAGGGTAGTACGGATATCCAGATCAACCGCTTGCTCTGGCGCTTTGGTTTCAAATAAAATTCCATGTTCGGTAAACTGAACGTAAAAATCAAAATAAGGCAAATAACTGTTAATTTTAATCACAACTTTTTGATCTACAAATTTTTTAGCCTGCAAACCAATAACGCGATCATGCTTCAAAATAAGGGTAAAAATTGTTTCAAGAACAATCATAGCCATTGTGAGCAACAAATGCGGTTGATTTTGACTTTGCTGCGATTCACTCATAAAACTTAATCCTTACCTGAAATAGAGCATCCTAGCTCGTAAAATATGCTTCAGGACTTTAAACCAAATACATAATAATCTTGCTTTGTAGAACAGTTTAGCAAATCTATCAAGTATTTAATTTGCTATTATCAGTGTATTTTATGGATAAATATGTTTAGCCGTACATAAAACAATCGGGAGATAAAGAACAATGGACAAGCAAATAAAAGATCAGGAAGATGAACAAAAAAAACTGGAAGATATTGATAAGAAGAAGAATAAATCTCGTGAAGGACGAAAATCAGGGTTGGATTTCCGTAAATACACCCAACAAATTTGGCTTGCGGGTTTAGGTGCTTTTTCACGTGCAGAAGAAGAGGGAAACAAATTATTTGACTCTTTGGTTAAAGTGGGAGAAGAGCTAGAATCTAAAACCACGGAAATTGCTGATCAAACTGTAGAAAAGGTGTCGGAGAAAGCCAAAGAGTCAGTTACGGATACTAAAGATAAAGTTGAGAAGCTGATTGACCATAGTGTGAACCATTCTTTAAACAGAATTGGTTTAGTGACGGTAAAAGATATTCAGCATTTAGAAAGTCTCATATTACAACTACATAGCAAGGTCGATTTTTTAGTTGAAGAAAATAAGTTTTTAAAAGAGCAAATTGTAAAAAAATGAAACATTTTTGGTTTTTCTGCATTTTTCAACAATTTTTTTCGCATTTATTTTGCAGAAATCGATATCCAGAGTATTGCGTTTTGCCCTAAAGCATTGCTATAAAGGTGCTATGGAATCCTTAGACCTTAAATAAACGATATTAAGAGGACGTAATCTTCATGAATAAATCAGAATTAATCGATGCAATTGCAGAGAAAGGGGGATTGTCTAAGACTGATGCAGGTAAAGCCTTAGATGCGACAATTGCTTCAATTACTGAAGCACTTAAATCTGGTGATACTGTAACACTTGTTGGTTTTGGTACATTCAACGTAAAAGAACGGGCAGCACGTACTGGTCGTAACCCACAGACTGGTGCAGCTTTAGAAATTAAAGCAAGCAAAGTACCTAGCTTTAAAGCTGGTAAAGGTTTAAAAGATTCTGTTGCTTAATCTTTTTTAAAGCCGATAAACGCGCCGCATTAGGCGCGTTTTTTTATTAATAGTGGCGATTTTCAGTTTGAACGCATTCATTCATTGTGGGTTTTCGGTTAAAATCGCTCACAAATAAAATATTGGAATACTTATGGAATCTTTTCGTAAAGTTATTAAGGGTTGGTTAGGCAAAGTTCTGCTTATATTGTTTTTGACCCCTTTAGCACTTGTAGGTATTGAAGGATATTTTAGTGGTGGAAAATCAGAAGACACAGCAAAATTAGTGAATGGCCAAGAGATTTCTAAAAAAGAGCTAGAAACACTGACAAAATCATTTAAAGACCAGTACCTGGCTTATGCCAATGGTGACGAAACTTTATTGAATCAATCGTTTATTCAAAATAAAGCGATGGATACCTTGGTGGCTCGTACCTTGTTATTACAACAGGCAGAAGAGTTGGGGATCTCTTTAAGTGATGCGCAGATTGAGCAAATGGTTGCCCAACAACCAAACTTCCAAGAAAACGGTAAATTTTCTGAAAGCTTGTATGCAAACTATTTGCGTTCAGTCGGCATGACCAGCCAAGCTTTAATTGCAAATTTACGTCAAGACCATGCCTTAAAAATGTTGACTTCAACATTTATAGATTATGCTTTGGTCAGTAAATTAGATATTGAACAAATTGCGAACTTGCAAACTGAACAACGTACATTGCATCTTTCAAGCATTAAACTGGATGAATACAAAAAAAATGTAAAAGTAACAGCTCAGGAAGTTGCTGCTTATTACAACAAACATCAAAACTCATTTAAACAAGTTGCAAGTGTAGATGTGGATTATGTGGTATTAACTCCAGCGAATGTTGCACCTGCCAATACGCAAGTCACAGAGGCTGAATTACAGCAAGCTTATGCAACATTTGTGGATGCGCAAAAGAAAGATGCTAAACCATTAGTGAAGCATATTTTAATTGCAGCAGATACTCGTTCAGATGCAGAAGCGAAGAAATTAGCTACTGATGTCGCTGCGAAAATTAAAGCAGGGATGACCTTTGCTCAAGCTGCTGCGCAATATTCAGATGATACTGAGTCTAAAGCCAAAGGCGGCGTGGTAGAGGCATATGCCAAAGGTGTATTTGGCGATGCATTTGATCAAGCGGTGGCTTCGTTAAAGTCAGCGCAAGTATCAGCTCCGATTAAAACCCAGTATGGTTATCATTTAATTGAAACAGAAGCGGCAGCCGTTAAGCTTCCATCATTTGAAACTGAAAAACCACGCTTGATGGCGGAATTGCAAAAGAACAAATCTGCAAATGCTTTTTCAGATACTGTAAATGGTCTGAATGAAATGGTCGTCGGTAGTGATGCGCTTGATGTTGTTGCTCAGGAAGTGAAAGGTGTAACCGTTCAATCAATCAAGGGGATGACTTTAGCGACTCAACATCCGGTACTGAGTGATGCGAATGTAAAAGTTAAGTTATTTAATGATGATGTGAAAAATGGTGACCGTAATGCGTCAAGCAGTATCCAGCTAGCGAATGGTGATACAGTTTGGGTGAAAGTACGTAATTATCATGCTGCTGGTGTGCAAACCCTTGCAGAGGCAACACCTCGTGTTAAAGCTAAACTGATTGAACAAAAAGCAGTTGATGCAGCTAAAGCGAAAATTCAAACGGCATTGAATGGCTTCAAGTCACAACCTGCTGCGACTGTAGTAGCACAAAGTAATATCGCATTCGAAAGTGCAGGTGTATTTACGCGTTCACAAGGTCTGAAACGTGAGATTGAACGTGCCGCATTTAGTGTTCCGGCACCAAAAGCAGGCATGTGGTCAGTAACCACAGCTTCCTTGCCAAATGAGTTGGTGGTTGTAGCCGTGTCGAATGTAAATAAGACGACAGCTAATGCTTTAACGGATGATCAATTAAATGAATTGTCTAAGTTGTACCAGCAACTTCGTGGTCAACAAGAACTGGATGATTACACTCAATATCTCAAATCGCATGCAAAAATTAAATAATTTTCTATGAAACAAAAAACCTGCGTTAACGCAGGTTTTTTTATGGGCTAAATAAAGTTTTATTCAGCACGTAGCTTAAGTTCATAGCCTGAGTATTTGCGAATATTAATCACACCTGTATCCAAGATCAGGTATTGACCTTTAATCCCGAATAATTTGCCACGAATAATCGGGGTTTTATCTAAATTATGTGATTTGATTTTCTCAGGATATTGCTCTACCGGATAGACAAACTCACGTGGAAGTTCGCTTTCCATGATTTCAACAGTTTCATTAAATTCAAGATTCTGACTAAATTCATCACGAATAGTCTGAATTTTTGGCGCAAACTCTTCAATCAACTGTTCACGCACTTCAATCAAGTCCAATGGCTCAGCTTCACCTTTGAGCAGTTTTCGCCAATCGGTTTTATCCGCCACCTGTGTTCCAAACATGATTTCCAGTTGACCTGATAGCCGACGTGAACCGACTTTCATAATCGGAAGGGCTTGGGTTGCACCTTGATCGAGCCAGCGGGTCGGCATTTGTCCCTGACGGGTGATGCCTACTTTTAATGCACTTGAATTGGCCAGATAAACAATATGCGGCTGAAAACAGACTTCTTGAGCAAAACTGTCTTGACGGCAAGTACCCAAATGATAGTGACAGGTTTCAGGCTTCATAATGCACATATCGCATGAAGCTTGAGTTTTAAAGCATTTAAAACAGTGACCTTGAGCATAAGATTTGGGCGTTTTATTGCCACAGGAAACACAGTAAATATTACCTGTCCATTCGATTTCGACTTCTTGTCCCAGAGTAAATGGAAGATCAATTTCAGCGCGATCCAGTACAAATTTATATTCTACATTTGCCTTACAGGTCTGGTGATCAGTTACAATAGGGTCCTTTAGACCTGCGTGCATTTTATGGCAAATGCCTTGTAGTTCCATGAAGAATACTCTCTCAAATAATAAGGATGCAGTTATGGCTGAACAAAATGTCATTGCTTCAATGCTAGACGATTTATCTAAAGAACAGCCTATTCAAACTGCATTATGTATTGGCCAGAATCTTGCACAATACGACATCAATCAATCAATTCAATGGCACTATTTTACCGTAACTGAGTTTTTAAATCTGCCTTTTACACGGCGCTATGACTTAGGTTTGGTATTGCTTGATTCACAAGAATTAATTCATGTTTCTAATATTGAGAAATCACAATTATTGGTCAAGCTGCGCGATTTAATGGCGAAGCGAATTGTGGTGGTCAGTCAGTTGCAGGATGAAAAACTATTACGTGCTTTAGGTTTTACCCAGCTGATTGATAAAACCCGGCATGAGGGTGATTTTGCTTTATGGCAATTCAATATTCTGACTTATAAGCATGTGCCGGACTGGTTTAATTCTAAATTTTGGGCAAACCCTGAAAACTGGAATAAATTCCGCTGGTAAACCAAGTTGTTTATGTCTTTGCTAAATCTTGCAAAACTTAACAATTTGCCTTCATTGCTGGTTTTGAAAGCATCGTATGCTTTTATAGAGCTTCGATAAGGATAATATGATGACAAACCTGAGTAATATTGTGGAAATATTGGCGAAACAAGCTTTGGGTAATAATCAGCAAAATCAATCACAAAACCAATCGCAACAAGGTGGTTTAGGTGGAATTTTGGGTTCTGTACTGGGACAAATAAGTGGTAACAGTACGCAACAGCAATCTCAACCCAACCAGCAATCCCAACAACATCAACAAGGTGGTTTAGGCGGGATTTTGGGATCAGTATTGGGACATTTAGGCGGTACGCAACAAAGTCGGCCAAGACCGCAAACGGGTGGTTTAGGGGGTGGCGGTACAAAAACTTTATTGATTGCAGTTTTGCCCTTAGTTCTGGCATGGATTCAAAAGCAAGGTGGAATACAAGGCGCTCTGGATAAATTGAAAGGTCTGGGCTTAAATAAGCAGGTAGATGACTGGGTTTCAACTGGGCCGGGTGAAAATGCCAGTGTAGATCAGCAACAGGTTCAAGGACTGTTTGATGATCAAGATGTAGAGCAGGTTGCACAGGAAGCACAAGTACCAAAACAGGATATTTATGGTGCAATTTCAAAAGTTTTACCGCAAATTATTGATTCTTTGACACCTCAAGGTGAGCAAACCAATAAACAGGAAGCCAATGATGATATTCAACAAGTGATGAACTTGGTTTCTGGCTTTCTTAAGCGTTAATATTTTTCTTTTTAAGACCAGTTAGGTTGCTAACTTAACTGGTTTTTTATGCTCTAAAATTAATTTTTATTGTTTGCTACCTGCATATTAATGGTGATTTCCCATGGTAAAAAGGGAATTGGATTTAGATATTTTTTTAGCAATATAGTGTGACTTTTTTAATCGAATTAAAATAATTTGCGATTGAAATTCGAGTTCACCAAATTCTGGCTCGACTTGAACATAATGCAGTTGACCAAAGCTATCTCTAACCCGTGCTTGTGCAGAAAAGCCAGGGCGGGCATTGCCACTTGATATGGTTGCCAGGCGCCCAAGCAGACTGACTTGTTGTCTGGTAAATGTCGGCTTGATGACTTGATCAAGACAATGAATCATAAACACAGTGAAGAAAATCGCAATGATGAGCGCAGGGATTACTAAGTAAAAAGCGGGTAGAAATTCCTGTTGCTGGGTATACACACAAAGTTGAAGAAAATAGCCTGAAAAACTGAAGTTCATCAGTAAGAACACCACAATCAGTGTTTTGGAAAAATTAACATTCAGCAAGGGAGATTCAGAGAGCTTTTTTGGAGACAGTTTCTTTAGATATTGAGTAGGACGAATATTAAAATAATAGCCAATGGTTTCTGCCATGCTGAGTAAAACTAAGGCAAATAAACTTAAATGAAACGGGATTAAGTCATGGTTCTGTAAAAACTCAAGCATGGCAAGATTCCAATAGGCTGTATTCTATTTATTCTTCGTTTAGGTAAATTCCACCATCAGAATGCACATTGATTGCTACTTTTTCAAGTGATTGTCCTTGGCAAGGCCCGGAAATACATTCACCCGTTTCAACCAGAAACAGTGCACCATGAGTGGAACATTCAATAAATTCCTGATCGCGGTCTAAAAACTGGTTTTCTAGAAACTCCAGTTCAACCTGTAAGTGCGGGCAGAGATTCTGGTAAGCATAAAATGAACCATCACGCTGGGTAATGAAAATGGTATCACCAGTCGACGTTTCATAAGAACGTGCTTCACGTTCAGGAATATCTTCCGTCATGGCAATTTTAATCATTATGCACATTCCTTTTGGAAGTTGTTTAATAATTCCGCATAATTTTCAACACTTAGGCGCGGCCCAAATTGTGAAACCACCTCACTTGAAATCAGGATGGCCAATTCAGCAGCAACTTTAAGGCTTAAACCTGCGTTTAATGCATACAGGAAAGCACCTGCAAAGGCATCACCGGCACCATTGGCATCAACCGCTGTAACCGCACGACCTGGAACTTTAAGGGTTTGCTCTGAATCGGAAATTAAAGCGCCTTCTGCAGATAATGTAATGACAGTGTATTTACTCTTTTGCTGTAATTTAGCCAAGGCAGCTTCAATGGAATCAGTTTCTGTATACATTAAGGCTTCATGATAATTACAAAGCAATAAATCTACACCATCATCAAGCAATTCATCCAAACCTTGACGTGCATATTGCACCATTGCTGGATCGGAAAGTGTAAGTGCAATTTTTACACCATGTGCTTTTGCAATTTCACGCGCGTGTTTAACCGCTTGGCGTGCAGTATCGCTGGTCGATAAATAACCTTCAATATATAGCCATTTTGCAGTTTTTAAGGGTTCAAAATTGATTTGTTCTGCGCTAAGTTCTGCAGTAATACCTAAAAAAGTGTGCATGGTGCGTTCCGAGTCAGGGCTCACCAGAACCATACAAGTACCTGTTACACCTTCACTCACTGACTTTTCAGTGGTGTGAATACCCGCTTCATTTAAACCTTTTAGGTAAATGCGACCGAGTTCATCATTACCGACACGGCATCCATAAAAGGCTTTACTTCCTAAAGCACTAAAGGCAAAGGTGGTATTTGCAGCAGATCCACCTGATGCTTGACCTTTATATACTTGCGTTTCTTTTAAATTATTATATAAATTTGCTTGTGTTTCACCATCAGTCAACTGCATAGTGCCTTTTTGCAAATTTTGTTGAATAAGGAAATCGTCAGAGACTTTAAATTCTTGGTCGATTAATGCATTACCAATTGCAAAAAGATCAACAGTTGCCATGTCTTTCATTCACATTTCAAATTAAAGCACTAAGTTTACACCAATGCTTATGATTGCTGTAGATTGATGAATAAAATTCAATATATGACTGATTTATTCGTACAAAATGCACAATAGGCAAGGATTAGGAAGATTAGATGAATATCACGATTGCTAAAGCTGAACAATTACCTGCACAAATCACAGAATTAGCCAAGCAAGCTCATAAAGAAGGATTGCAGTTGGTTGATCAATTGATTGAAGAATATGAAAGTGGAAAAAACAGGTTTGATCAGCCCGGCGAATTTCTTCTTTTTGTTTATGATGATGAGAAACTGATCGCCTGTGGCGGTTTAAATCAGCAGTGGAATGAAAACGAAATTGATACCCGTATTGGTCGGGTACGTCGTTTTTACGTATTGCCGAAATACCGTAAGCATGGTGTGGGTAAACAGCTTTTACAACATCTGGAAAAAAATGCCCGTGCAAATTTTTCTGCACTTTGTCTAAGTATAGACACAAAATCTGCAGCAAATTTTTATCAGAAACAAAATTATGTTTTTGTTGAAAATCATCCGAATTATAGCTATTTCAAATATCTACTTTAGTTTTATCACATCTGGTTATGATGCTGAGGAGTGTAAGTTTGCTTATCAGCATTATGATTACAATCACTTTTAAATTTCACGGATGAGTTTTTAATTGCTTCGGTAGATGCTATAAAAAACCCTCTATATTTTAATGTTGAATTAAGTACATTGCTTAAAAATATCAGCAAAGACCTTTAATGAGTCAGACTGATGAAGCAACAACAAAATATTAAAGCTCACATTTCTAAAGTTCCTCAAATCACTGCACTTTTCTGGAGCACTAAAATTTTTGCCACAACCTTCGGTGAAACAGGGGGGATGCAGTATCGATGTCTTTAAATTTGGGATATCTAATCAGTACCTTTATTTTCGCGGCATTATTTACAGCCCTGCTATTTTTTCAAATCAGTGCTAAATTTTATCGACCGTATCTATACTGGTTTACCATTATTGCCAGTACTACCGTGGGCACAACATTGGCAGATTTTATCGATCGGTCTTTGGGGATTGGTTATGTCAGTAAAAGTAGTCTATTGCTGGGTTTGGTCTGCTTGTCTTTATTGAGTTGGTATAAAGTTGAAGGCAGTATTTCACCGCATACAGTGAATTATCCACGGGCAGAAATTTTCTATTGGATCACCATTACTTTTTCCCAAACTCTGGGTACGGCTTTAGGGGACTGAGGTATAGCGGCGGTATTATACTTTTTGTGGGTTTGATTTTATTGATTTTGGCACTTTACCTTTTTACGCATGTGTCGCGGACTGTGTTATTTTGGAGTGCATTTGTTCTAACCCGTCCGTTGGGTGCAGTGGTCTGGATTTAAGCCGCTTCACCGCTCCAGCTTTGATATTGATCGCAATTTTATTGTGTATTTATTTAAGCCATAAAGTCACTTCAAAACCGGTTTTAAAGACATAAAAATGGTTTTAGATCTGATTTAAAAAAATAGCACTCGGTTGCTATTTTTTTTTGCATTGAAAATAGCGCTGATTTTGATTAAAAATAAGGACGTTGAAACCAGACTGAAATGCTGGGAAATTCGTAACGGTGCGAATCCATATCGTTCAAGATTCAGGTATAATCACAACATCTGATAAATATGTATACATTAGGAGATCACATGACTGTAGATGTCACTGAAACCATTACTCAAACTGTTCACCCTGCGTTTCAGTTGATACGTCAACACCATGTTGAGGCCTTAGACGTTTTTGTGTCTGAATATAAACATAAAGTGACAGGTGCAACGCATTATCATCTTGCAAGTGACCTTGATGAAAATGTCTTTCTGGTGGCGTTCCGTACTCAACCCATGGATTCAAAGGGTGAGGCGCACATTTTAGAACATACCGTATTATGTGGTTCTGAAAAATTCCCTGTTCGTGACCCATTCTTCCTGATGATTCGTCGTTCACTCAACACCTTTATGAACGCATTTACCTCAGCAGACTGGACAGCTTATCCTTTCGCAACGCAGAACAAAAAAGACTTTCAAAACTTGCTGGAAGTGTATTTAGATGCTGCTTTTGCTGCGAATTTAAATGAACTGGATTTTGCTCAAGAAGGTATTCGTATTGAGCTGGAAAATGGTGAACCCGTCTATAAAGGCGTAGTGTTTAATGAAATGAAAGGGGCGATGAGTTCTCCTTCAGATCAGCTGTATCATCAACTGGCACATCATTTATTCCCGAAAACCACTTATCATTACAATTCAGGTGGTGATCCGAAAGATATTCCAGACTTAACTTACCCAGAGTTAGTTGATTTCTATAAGTCACATTATCATCCAAGTAATGCGGTGTTTATGACTTTTGGTAATGAATCTGCCTATCATTTACAAGAACAATTTGAAACCTTAGCCTTGTCTAAATTTGAGAAAGGCCAAACGCTGCGTTCAACGCCTGAAATACGTTTGACTGCACCGGTTGAAGTGACAGAAACTTATGCCTTAGATGCAGAAGACTTAAAAGATAAAACCTATCATGTGATTTCATGGCTATTGCCTGAAGCAAGCGATATTAAATTGCGCTTGGGTATGCGTTTGGTTGAAGGGATTTTGCTTGAAGATTCTGCTTCGCCATTACGTCATTACCTGGAAACCTGTGATTATGCACAATCTACCGGTCCAATTATGGGTGTAGATGATTCAAATTTTGAAATCACTTTCTTCTGTGGCGTGCAGGGTTCAAATCCTGAGCATGCGCAAGAATTTAAAGAGGGGGTATTCAAAATTCTGCAAGATGTTGCCTCTAAACCCGTTGATTCTGCAATGGTCGATGCCATTTTGCATCAGATTGAATTGCATCAGCGTGAGATCAATGGTGATGGTATGCCCTATGGTCTAAGCCTGATTTTAAACGGTTTAGGCAGTGTCATTCATCATAGTGACCCGATTCATGTTTGGGATGTAGATACTGCAATTGAGCAAGTCAAAGAAGAACTCAAAAACCCAATGTGGTTGTCGAACCTAATTCAAGAACATTTGCTGGATAATACCCATCGTGTGCAAATGACTTTAGTGCCAGATGCAACGAAATCTGCGAAAGAAGCTGAAGCAGAAAAAGCACGTCTAGCTGAAATTGGTGCCAAACTGACTGATGAGCAAAAAGCGGAAATCATTCAGCAAACTGAAGCCTTAAAAGTCCGTCAAGATACGCCAGACGATATGAACTTGTTGCCAAAAGTAGGGCTGGAAGATGTGCCTGCTGATCTGCATATTGTGCAGGGTCAATTACGCGAAATTATCAGTAATAATCACGATACACCTTTGAATCTGTACCATGCAGGTACGAATGGTATTTACTATCAACAAGTGACGGTTAAAATTCCGAATGAAGTGGTGCAATCACCATATTTCAACTTGCTGTCTGTTTTGTTGGGTGAAGTCGGTGCAGGCGAGTACGATTATCTTGAGCTTCAGCAACTACAAACCGCAGTCAGCGGTGGTGTGGGGATGGGTGCATCTTTACGTTCAAAAGTCGATGATAAAAACAAAATCAGCGCATGGTTAACGTTGACGACTAAATCATTGGTGAATAATTTTGAAGCGATCCGCATATTAAAATTGGCATTTGAACAACTGCGTTTTGATGAAAAAGACCGCATTATTGAATTGTTGCAGCAACGTAAAACACGTTGGCAATCACGTATTTCAGGTTCTGGTCATAGCTATGCCATGCAAATTGCATCACGTAATTGCAGCGCCTTGGCACAACGTGATTATCAAAATACCGGTTTGGGTGCGCTGAACTGGTTAACTGAGCTGGTGACTAAAATTGAAAATGATGAAGCTGCCTATGATGCTTTAATTGCGGAATTGAAAGCCATTCATCGTGTACTTTTACAAGCACCGAAGCAATTCTTGTTGGTGTGTGAAGAACATCAGTCAGATCGTTTGATTGAAGAAATTCAAGACGTTTGGGACAAGTTGGCGGTTGATCAAACACCGGTAGAATTAACGACAGTTTTCACAGAAAATAGCAATAAAGACGAAGCATGGTTAATTCAGGCCAATGTTCAATTCTGTGCCTCCGCTTATCCTGCTGTAGAGGTATCCCATCCGGATGCAGCACCTTTAATGGTGTTGGCTGCATATTTGCGTAATGGCTTCTTGCATAGTGCGATCCGTGAAAAAGGGGGTGCTTACGGTGGTGGCGCCAGCTATGACGGCAATGCCTGTTCGTTCCGTTTTTATAGTTATCGTGATCCACGTTTGGCAGAAACGTTTAAAGACTTTGAAGCAAGTATTGACTGGTTGTTGAATACCGAGCATCTACCGCATCAGCTTGAAGAGGCAATTTTAGGATTGGTTGCGAGCATGGATAAACCCGGTTCTCCTGCGGGTGAAGCCATTAGTGCTTGTTATGCTTTATTGCATGCACGTACGCCGGCAGTTCGAAAACAATTGCGTGCACGTTTGCTTGCAGTGACTTTGGATGATTTAAAACGTGTTGCAGAACAATATCTGGTTCAGCAAAAACCCGTAAGAGCAGTGGTTGCACCAGTGGCTAAGCGTGACACGTTGCTTGAACTTGGTTTTGAGATCAAACAAGCAAACTAAAAGAATAAACTGAGGTAACACCCTATGGCGTTCAAAAAACTTGAACGCACTACTTTGCAACTGAGCATGCTTATGCTCAGTTCATTGTATGTGACGAATGTAAATGCGGTAAATCCAGGATCTTTAATTACACCGGCCAGTCCTGAAGCCTGTGTAGCTTTGGAATCCAATGCAGATCGGTTGGCTTGTTACGATACGCTGTTTAAGATACCTGAGGCAGAAAAAACCCCACTGCTTTCTGAGCGTCAAGCGGCAATTGAACTGGCACCTAAACCGACTGAACCTGAAACGATTAAAGAAAAAATCAGTCAGGGCGTAAGTAGCGTATTTTCTGTTGAAGGTCCGAAAATTGATCCCAATCGATCTTTACTGGATAAGCGTTGGGAATTATCTCCAGACAGTAAGCTTGGAACCTGGAACATTCGTGCGCATCAACCGGTTTACCTGATGCCGGGATTTTGGACTTCTGACAAAAATGAACGTCCTTCCAGTCCCAATGAAAATAATACGGTACAGGTAGGTGATGACCAAAATTTAAAATCGATGGAAGCGAAATTTCAGTTGTCATTAAAAACCAAAGCGGTCGAAAACCTGTTTGGTGATAATGGTGACATCTGGTTTGGTTATACTCAGTCATCTCGTTGGCAAGTCTATAATGCTGATACCTCACGTCCTTTCCGTGAAACCAATTATGAACCTGAAGCTAGTCTGATTTTTCGTACCAATTATGAACTATTGGGTTTAAACGCACGCTTACTCGGTTTGACATTTAACCATCAATCGAATGGTCGTGCAGATCCTTTATCTCGTAGTTGGAACCGTGTGATGCTGAATCTTGGTTTTGAGCGCGACAACTTTGCACTCATGGTACGTCCTTGGTATCGCATTGAAGAAAATGCCAAAGATGATAACAATCCTGATATTAAAAACTATATGGGTCGTGGTGATTTAACCGCATTTTATCGCTGGAATGATCATGATTTTTCACTCATGCTGCGTCACTCGCTCAAAGGCGGTGATAATGCCCATGGTGCTGCCCAGTTCGATTGGGCATTCCCGATTAGTGGTAAGTTGCGTGGTCATTTCCAGTTGTTTGATGGCTATGGTGAAAGTCTGATTGATTATAACCATCGTGCGACTTATGTCGGTTTAGGTGTGTCATTAATGAATTGGTACTAAAATTTATCAAGACATTATAGAAAAACCACTCGCTTGAGTGGTTTTTTTATATCGAAAATTAAGAGTAATTAACCAATTTGAATATCTGCCGGCGGGTGCTTTAAGCGACTCTTCTTTGGGGTAGCAATCAGGTAAGCCAAAGTCAACGGTCCTAAACGACCTGCGAACATGAGTAAAATTAAAGCAAGCAAGCTTGCAGGTTGAAGCTCACTGGTGATGCCACGGGATAAGCCAACTGTACATGCGGCTGAAACGGCCTCAAAAAGTAAATCCAAAAAATTCTTGGTCGGCTCTAAAATCAGAAGCGTAAATAGTCCTAAAAATATCAAGATCGATGTAATAGAAAGTACTGCAAACGCCTTAAATGAAGTCACTTTTGAAACAGAGTGATTAAATACCCTTAATTCTTCCGAGCGCCGTAAAAAAGTAATCACACTTAAAACCACAATAATAAAAGTGCCGACTTTAATGCCACCTGCCGTACTTAAAGAACCTCCACCAATAAACATCAATATCATGGTCACTAGAGTAGAAGCATCGGTCATACTGGACATGTCTAAACTGTTGAAACCCGAGGAGCGCGGAACAGTGGCATGGAACCAGGCATTTAATGCCTGATCACCTAGGCTCATGCCGGACAGTGTCAGCGGATTATTGGCTTCCAATGCCCACAGCACGATAAACGCAGTCAAGTTTAATCCTGCAATGGTGGAGAGGATTAGTTTGCTATTGGTGCTTAATTTTTTCCAGCGATGGGCACGTTTAATATCCATGAGCACTACAAAGCCAATTCCACCAATAATGTAGAGCATACTGATGGTAAAGGTAATCAGGTAATGGTCTGCAAAACTCATCAGGCTATTGGGAAAAAGGGAAAAGCCACCGTTATTAAAGGCAGAAACACTATAAAAAGCAGCATAAAAAAAAGCACGTGGAAAATCATATTCCTGCATCCAGGCAATGGTCAGAATAACCGTACCGACAGCTTCAAAAAATAAGGAATATAAAAGCACACCCTTAATAGTGAAAGAGACTTTGGCCAGACTGGTTTGACCAATCGTTTCCTGTGCCATGACTTGCTGTTTTAATTTGATATTGGAAGACAGGCTGAGTGCGGCAAGGATGGCAAAAGTCATAAAACCCAAGCCGCCAATCTGCAGCAAAAGCATAATCACCACTTGGCCAAAAGTGGTATAGGCCTCTCCCACATTGACTACAGAAAGTCCGGTAATAGTTACAGCAGAGGTGGAAGTAAACAGGGCATTGAGCCAGCTTAATTCCCCATGATGTGAAATGGGAAGTTTGAGCAATAAGGTACCGGCAAATATAAAACTTAAGAACCCTAAGGCAAGTAAGCTGGGAGGACTCAGATTGACGGTATTATGGTTTATATTTTGCGGCTGATTCATATTTTATTTAAACCGGGCAGACAGTTTTCGTAGTGGTTCAAGTTCACCTTCAACCACTAAGATATCACCTTCTTGCAGAATTAAATTAGGATCAATACTATATAAAATTTCCTTGCCACGTTTATGCAGAAGCGTTTTAATCTCTGAGGCATGATCCATAAGATGATGAAAGCGTTCACCCTTTTGATTTGCCTTAATTTCGATTTTAACGATGAAGTGATTGTCTTCTAACCCCATATAACGACTGACCATCGGGTAACTTAAAGACTGGGCAATACGGGTACCCATATCTTCTTCTGGATGAATGATTTTATTCACGCCAAGATGGGTCAGAATCATGTGATGGGCTTTGGATTTCGCCTTGGCCCAAATCTTGTTCATGCCCATGTTTTTCAGATGCAAGACACATAAAATACTGGCTTCAATGTCTTCACCAATCGCAACCACAACGGCTTCACAGTTTTGAATATTCAGTTCTCTAAGAACATGTTCGTCGGTTGCATCGGCAATAACAGCATGAGTAATTTCATCTGAAATGCTTTCCACATACTTTTTATTGTTGTCGATACCAATCACATCGTGATTTAAGCTCACCAGTTGGGTTGCAACGGTGGCACCAAAACTACCTAAACCGATGACTGCAAATAGTGCCATGCAAATATTCCTTATCCGTTTTTATGGGCTTTTGCTTGATAAAATGTAGGTAAATGTGACTTCATTTTATAATTTTAATATTCATTCAGCTATCCGGCTTACAAAATTATATATTACAAAGGTTTATTTTTAAGCTGGTCTTATTCTGTAACTACATATCCACACGCATGATTTTATAAATGATTGAATTTATTTTGCTATTTTAATTGTTTCAGAGAGTGATCGGCTGAACGAATAACGTCATAAAATGTTCAAAAAATCGGAATATAATTTATCCCTATAATTCTATTTTTATAGTGATGAAAATGGATGATAAAAAGATTTTCAAGCTTTTGCAGGAATGGTTTCCGGTGCTGGAACTGAAGGAAATCCCCAAGAAGAAAAACCGACATAGCTTTCAGCAATTTCTGATGTGGATGCCAGCTGAAAAAGTGGGTAAGCATTTTCAAACTTATTTGATGTCTGTTGATGCTGAAAACCCTCATGACAATGGTTTGGAGCGATGTGCTGTTTTGCAGCACATGAATATTGATATTGGTTTAACACAGCAAAAAATTCGTAAAAGAACTATGCCTTTATATCAGCATTATGAGCAGCATAAACAGGTCATTGGGAAGTACTACAATGTGAATGCACAGGCTTTTGATATTGTTTTTGAAGAAATTTATGCCTTACTCAAGTCACAAAATTTTGAATTGTTAATTATTTATGCGGAAACCGCTTATTGGATGGCAGTGCCTGATCAGGATGTCAAAATTCATAAATTATGTAAGTCTTTCTCGAAGCAATTTAAAGATGAAGGGATTTGTATAGAACACTATATAAAACTGGACTGTTTAAGATCGACTTAAAAATCTTCGATTAAAAAAAAGAGCCAATGCATGGCTCTTTTTAATGTCGTTTTTAATAACTTATTTTAAGAAACGTTGATAACCCAGGTTATTGGTAATTTCTGCATATGGATAAGTGATACTTTCCAATGTTTCAATTAAACCGTCGGGATTTTGTTTCGCGTCGCTTGCCTCTAAGCCAACCAGTACTCGACCTTCAGCAGCGCCGTGGTTACGGTAGTGGAACAGGGTAATATTGTGAGTTGGACCAAGGCGTTCCAAGAAAGTCAGTAATGCACCGGGACGTTCTGGAAACTCGACACGGAATAAGCGTTCATTTTCAATATCCGCATGTCCACCAACCAGATAACGAATATGCAGTTTTGCCACTTCATCATCAGACAAGTCATCAACATCATATTGTATTGCCAAGATGTCATAAATATCGTGACGTTCCTTTTCGCCGCCTTTTAAGCTGATGCCGACAAATACTTGAGCAGCGCTGGAAGTGCTGGCACGGTAGTTAAATTCAGTGATATTACGGCCTTGAAGGGCGCGGCAGAAATTCAGGAATGAGCCTTTTTCTTCCGGAATGGTGACTGCAAAAATGGCTTCTTTGCGTTCACCCAGTTCAGTACGTTCAGCAATATAACGCAGGCGGTCAAAGTTCATGTTGGCACCACAAACGATTGACACCATATTTTTATTTTCTAAGCCATGTTCAGCCACATATTTCTTGATTCCCGCAAGTGCCATGGCTCCAGAAGGTTCAACAATACTACGACATTCATCATAAGTGTCTTTAATGGCTGCACAGATTTCATCAGTGTTGACCAAAACCACATCACGTTCAACAATTGGACCCGAGTTATCCGATTTTTGCAGGCGAATCACATCGAATGGTTTTTCCCCAATTTGAGCGACCGCAGTACCGTCCGCAAATAAACCTACAGATGGCAGAATCACACGTTCGTTGGCTTCAAAGGCTGCTTTTAGGCAAGCAGATTCATCATATTCCACAGGAATGACTTTGACGTGTGGAGCAACATCACCCAGGTAAGCAGCAACACCAGCGATTAAACCGCCACCACCAACGGCGACGAATACATATTCAACATCACGCCATTGACGCAAAATTTCGTTGGCAATGGTGCCTTGACCTGCCATGACCAGTTCATCGTCATAAGGGGGAATAAAAGTCATGCCTTCATCTTGCGCACACTGAATGGCATATTTATTGGCAACATCAAAAGAATCGCCGTGTAACACGACTTCACCACCAAGACGTTTTACTGCTTGGACCTTAATGTCGGGCGTGGTTTTTGGCATCACAATAATGGCGCGAATTCCCAGTTTTTGACCAGATAGAGCCACACCTTGCGCATGGTTACCTGCTGAAGCCGTAATCACGCCACGTTCCAACTGAGATTTCGGTAATTGACTAATACGGTTATAGGCACCGCGTAGTTTAAAGGAAAAGACAGGTTGTAAATCTTCACGTTTAAAGCGAATGTTATTGTTTAGCTTTTCACTAATTCGTGGCGCTGCTTCGAGTGGAGTTTCGATTGCAACGTCATATACCGTTGCTTGTAATATTTGTCGAACCAAACGAGACAGCATGTTAATTTTCCATCTAACAGTTTAAAATAGGCGTTTATTGTAACAAACCCCTGTACATTTGGGCTGTTTAATCAGCAACAAATGTCAAAAAATAGTTGAGCCAAGTTATGAGTCTGTATGCGACCCAAGATGAAAAGAAACAAGCTGCTGCAAAAGCGGCTTTAAAGCACTTGCCAAAAGGCGGGATTTTGGGTGTAGGTACAGGAAGTACTGTGAACTTCCTCATTGAATTATTGCCGGAATTGCAACTGGAAGCTGCGGTTGCAAGTTCTGAAGCGACTGCACAGCGCCTTAAAAAATTAGGCATTGAAGTGGTGGATATGAACTCTGTAGGCGGTTTGGATGCCTATGTAGATGGTGCAGATGAAATTGATCGTCATATGCACATGATTAAAGGTGGCGGTGCTGCGCTGACTCGTGAAAAAATTGTTGCTTCAATTGCGAAAAAATTCGTTTGTATCGTAGATGACTCTAAATGGGTAGAACAGTTGGGTCATGATTTCCCGCTGCCTGTAGAAGTAATTCCAATGGCGCGTTCAGCGGTAGCACGTAAAATTGTGAGTCTGGGTGGGGATCCAGTTTATCGTGAAGGCGTAATCACTGATAACGGTAACGTGATTTTAGATGTGCATAACTTCAATATCTTGAATGCGCTTGAACTTGAAAAAATCCTTAATAATATTCCGGGTGTAGTGTGTAACGGTATCTTCGCGATTAACAAAGCGGATGTTGCCATTGTTGCAACTAATAACGGTATTGAAGAACGTACTGCGATTTAATTTAAATAATCCCCCCTAAAAATCCTCCTTTTCTTGTGTTTCATTTTAAAGCACTGCTTTAAAATTAGCTCAGGGGGACTTCCAAGTCCTAACTTTATAAAAGTACGGTTTTCTCCCTCCTTTGAAAAAGGAGGGTTGGGGAGGATTCTAAGAATAAAAGAAAAATGACGCTAAACGAATTACCAGAAATCAAAATTGTCCGTCATGCGCGAGCGAAATGTTTACGCTTACGTGTTGACTCGACTCAAATTCGTTTAACTGTACCGGTACTTTGTAGCAAACGAAAAATTCAAAATTTTATTGATCAAGCCGAAGAGTGGTTGCTAAAGACCTGGCAACAACAAACACAGAATATACAGCAACAGACTTTACCCACAGAATTAAAGCTTTTTAATTTAGATCAGCCTTTACAAATCGTTTATCAAACCCAAAAACAGTCATTCATTTTTGACAAAGTAAAAATTCGACTTTTAATCAGCGATTGTCAGCCCGAACAATATCTAAAAGCTTTTGTGATTGCTTATGCAAAGCAGCATCTTCCTCTTTACTTGGAGGAAGTGAGTCATGAAATTAGTTTAAGTTTTGGGAAATGTGCAATTCGTCAGCCTAAAACGCGGTGGGGAAGTTGTACTTCCAAACATGACATTATGTTGAATAGTAGTTTGGTATTATTTCCGAAGCATATCGCCCGTTATGTATGTGTACATGAATTGGCACATACCAAACATTTTGATCATAGCCCGTATTTTTGGGCAGAAGTTCAAAAACATGATGAGAATTTTCAACAGCATCGGAAGTTATTAAAAAGTAGTCCGATGCCATATTGGTGGTATTCATCATAGAATAATATTTTAATTATTAAATTTAATGAGTTGTGTTAGGTATATAAATATAAAGTTAAATCTTAACTTTTAAAATACTGTCTGGCATAGAGGTAAAAATCAGGATTAAAATTCAATTTATTTGCTGGAATTTATAATGTGGAACTTAATAAAAAATGATTTATGAAAGAGTCTATTCTTTTTAGTTATCGGCCCAGTACAATGCAGTGATCATAATTATGTGAACTGGCAGGTTGCCAAATTCACTGTGGAGATTGAATTGGAAATTTGTATTGAAACACCAGACAAAGAGACTTGGGATAAAGCTCAACAGGCCTGCTTTAAGCTTGGATGGGACTGGGAGAGAGAAGAATGGCCTGAGTGGGATGAAGAAACGGGCAAGGATGTATGGAAAGAAGATCCTGAATTTACATTAAATAATGATAGCTGGGATGAAACAGTAACTCATCTTTGTGTGGTAGAAGGAATCTTGTGCACCAATAATATTGAAGATGGTGATCCGACGGAAGATGGCTATAAATTAATGAGTATTAAAGATTTAGAAAATCTAGCCGTTAAATAATATCCCAAAAGCTCAACTCATCATATTTAATACAAGCCCTCTTCATTAATGAACTGGGCTTTTTTAAGGTCTGGGAAAAGTTATGAAAGCGGTCCGATTTTAAAATTACAAAAGATAGAAAGATTTCAGTTGGTGAGAGTAAACTTGATTTACTTCCTTTTTCGGAAGCGTATATAGAAAATACGGAGCGATTTATAAATGATCTATATCAATTGTTGTGATGTATATTCATAAGTGCGATATAAATACGTATATTGGGTTTTAAGGTTAAAAACTTTAATCAGCTATCCAAAACAGTTTAGAAAACCAAAACTTCCTGTCATACTACGCAGTTACGAAATGAACACTTTAAATTTGAGGTAGTGATCGTGATTACTGTTGGTATTGTCGGTGGTACAGGTTATACAGGCGTTGAATTGTTGCGTCTTTTACTACGACACCCAAATGTGCAAGTCAATGTACTGACATCACGTACCGAAAAAGGTCGCCGTGTAGATGACATGTTCCCAAGCTTACGCGGTCATACCGATCTTGAATATTCAGATTTAAACATTGATGAACTAAAAAAATGTAATGTGGTGTTCTTTGCTACCCCTCATGGTGTGGCAATGAAACACGCGGCAGAACTGGTTGCAGCGAATACTAAAGTCATCGATTTGGCAGCAGATTTCCGTTTACAAGACTTAGAACAATTTGAAAAATGGTATGGTCTTGAACATGCCTGCCCGGATATTTTAAAAGATTCAGTTTACGGTTTATCAGAATTAAATCGTGACAAGATTAGACAGGCCAATGTGATTGGTAACCCGGGTTGCTATCCAACTACGGTACAACTGGGTCTTGCGCCATTATTTAAGCAAGCAGAAGCTTTAGTAAAACCTGAAAGCATTATTATTGATGCAAAATCAGGGGTTTCTGGCGCAGGCCGTAAAGCAAGCCTCGGCATGATTTATTCTGAAAATGCTGACAACTTTAAGGCTTATGGCGTTGCGGGTCACCGTCACCATCCTGAAATTGTAGAAGCACTGGAAAATATCTCGGGTCAAAAAGGTGTGTTTGATCATATTCTCTTTGTACCGCATTTGGTTCCCATGATTCGTGGCATGCTCAGTACTATTTATGTTGACTTGACCGACGCAGGGGACGCAGCAGACCTACAAAGCTTATATGAACAATTCTATGCCAATGAACAATTTGTTGATGTGATGCCAGCAAACAGCTCACCTGAAACACGTTCTGTGCGTGGTGCAAACCAGCTTCGTATTGCATTGTACAAGCCACAGCCGAAAAAACTGGTTGTTTTATCTGTACAAGACAATTTGGTGAAAGGCGCCGCAGGTCAAGCCGTGCAAAATATGAACTTGATATTTGATTTTGCTGAAAATGCAGGTCTGACAGGTATTGGTTTATTACCATAAAAAACGTTTTTCAGCTTCACACACATTTGGATTTGGATTTAAATGTGTGTTTTGAATGAATCAAAATAAGAGATGACGATGCCGAACACTGAATCAAATACTCAGTCACAACAGACACCACTCAGTAAAAAGCCTTTTGTTAAGGGGAATTTACCTTTAGCTATTGGCGCTGCAATTCTGATTGCAGGTAGTGGCCTACTGGGCTATTCAGTTGGGCATCGGCAAGGTCTGACTGCTGTAGGTTTTGAAGCTGATGCTGAACAGCTGGTTGAAGTTGTGCAAAAGCAAAAGAGTAGTCTGGAAACACTGAATAAAAATTTGAATCTGGCTGTGCAAGAGCGTGATGTTGCCGTGAGTAATTCAAATGACTTATTTGCTGCTCTGAATCAGGCTCGTGAAGATAAAGCTCAGGCTGAGGGTTTGAGTTCTATTTACCGTGAAGTGTTGGGGCAACGGGGTGGGCTAAGCTTGACGATTCAGAATATCGGGATTAAACCTTTACCGGACAATGCTTATGAATATGAGCTGGATCTGGTACAAGTCAGCCCGAATAAACGTAGTATCTCTGGAACGGTGGAACTGCGCTTAATTCAGGACACAGAAGTTCTGATTGTTCCAATGGAAGACAAGAACTTTAATTTTCAAGATTATGAACGTTTAACGGGCCGCTGGACCATGCCTAAAGGTTTTACGCCACAATTCATTGAAGTCCGTTTAACAGGTGGAACAAGTACTCCGGTGATTAAACGTTTTAGTTGGGGCCGTGGTAAACCGATTGAGAGTCAATCTGCATTTATTTCTGAAATTCCTCAAGCAGAAGCAAATGCACAATAAATGTGAATTTTAAATCCTATGCGAATCAATAAGCGTCAAAATTGTTTAAATGCCATCAAAAGTTCTTTTCATCAATCCGGATATGTCGACTGGCATATTAGTCCACGCTTAGGTAATGACTCGCAAGACGAATCTGAGGGTGAGATCGCGGTACAGACTGCGCCACCTGAACTAAAACGTCCACCCATGTATGCTGTTGTTTTAATGAATGACGATTACACCCCAATGGACTTTGTAATTGAAATTTTACAACAATACTTTGCTTTGAATCTTGACCAAGCGACTCAAGTAATGCTAACTGTACATTATGAAGGGAAAGGTGTTGCAGGCGTTTATCCACGAGACATTGCGGAAACGAAAGCGAACCAGGTCAATAATTACGCTCGGTCACAAGGTCATCCATTGCTTTGTCAGATTGAGCCAAAAGATTAAGGGGATTACATGCTCAGTCGTCAATTAGAAGTATCTTTACGTTTGGCTGTAAGCATGGCTCGTCAAAAGAGACATGAGTTTCTCACGGTTGAACATTTATTGTTGGCTCTACTGGATAATGACTCTGCTGTAAATGCGCTTAAAGCGTGTGGGGCGGACATTATCGTTCTGCGTAAAGAACTAGAAGAATACGTCGAACAACACACCCCTAAACTAGGCGAACATAGTGATCAGGCGCCACATCCGACTGAAAGTTTTGATCGTATTCTGCAACGTGCGATTTTCCATGTGCAATCCAGCGGTGGTGATCGAACTGTTGAAGGTGCAGATATTCTTGTTGCAATGTACTCTGAACGTGATTCTTTTGCGGTTTACTTGCTTAAACGTCATCAAATTAACCGTTTAACTTTAACTCAATACTTATCTCACGGTACGCGTAAAGAAGAAGTGCAAGCCGAAGAAGAAGTTGAAGAGTTGGATGGTGAAACCTCGAGTTCCTCAAATGCAGGACCACTCGATTTATATACTACTAATTTGAACGCCGAAGCTCAAAAGGGGAAAACAGATCCTTTAATTGGGCGTGAAAAAGAAATTGAACGTGCTGCGCAAATTTTATGTCGCCGTCGTAAAAATAATCCTTTGCTTGTGGGTGACCCAGGTGTAGGTAAAACCTCGATTGCTGAAGGTTTGGCTTGGCTGATTGTAAATGGTAAAGCACCTAAACCATTGGCCAACGCAGAAGTATATAGCTTGGATATTGGTGCACTGGTTGCAGGAACCAAATATCGTGGTGACTTTGAAAAACGCTTGAAACAATTGTTGAATGCGTTGAAGAAGAAACCAGAAGCAATTCTGTTTATTGATGAAATTCACATGATCATTGGTGCAGGCTCCAGTATGGGTAGCACTATGGATGCATCAAACCTGATTAAACCTGCCTTGTCGAATGGTTCATTACGTTGCATCGGTTCAACGACTTTTCAGGAGTATCGCCAGGTTTTTGAAAAAGATCATGCTTTATCACGTCGCTTCCAAAAAATTGATGTCAATGAACCCTCTATTTCTGAAACGATTGATATTTTACGTGGCTTAAAATCTAAATTTGAAGATTTTCATCATGTTCAATATGAGGATAAATCTTTGGTTGCAGCAGTGGAGCTGTCATCTAAATTTATTAATGATCGCTTCCTGCCGGATAAAGCCATTGATGTGATTGATGAAGCGGGTGCACAGCGCCGTTTGAAAGCAGAGCAAGATGATACTTTGATTACGGTCGAAAATATTGAAGATATCATCTCTAAAATTGCACGTATTCCACCGAAAACCGTATCGAAAGATGACAAAACGGTATTAAGTAATCTAGAGCGTGATCTGAAACGCGTGGTATTCGGTCAGGATGATGCAATTGAAGCCTTGGGTTCTGCGATTAAATTGTCGCGTGCAGGCTTGAAATCACCTGATAAACCAGTAGGTAGCTTTGTGTTTGCAGGTCCTACTGGGGTGGGTAAAACTGAAGTCACCAAACAGTTGGCCAAACTTTTAGGGGTGGAATTGGTTCGTTTCGATATGTCTGAATATATGGAACGTCATGCGGTTTCACGTTTAATTGGTGCACCTCCGGGCTATGTTGGTTTTGACCAGGGTGGCTTGTTGACTGATGCGATTCATAAAAGTCCACATTGCGTATTGCTACTGGATGAAATTGAAAAAGCGCATCCAGATGTGTTTAATTTGTTATTGCAAATTATGGATCATGGCGCATTGACCGACAACAATGGTCGCAAGTCAGACTTCCGTAACGTGATTCTTGTTTTAACAACCAATATTGGTGCGGAAAGTATTTCTCGCGCGAGTATCGGATTTATGGAACAAGACAATAGTAATGACAATAAGGATGCAATGAAGAAAGCATTCTCGCCTGAATTCCGTAACCGTCTAGATGGCGTGATTCAATTCAATGCATTGCCAACTACAGTTATTGAAAACGTAGTGGATAAATTCCTGACTGAACTTCAAGCTCAACTTGATGATAAGAAAGTGGTTCTTGAAGTAGATCAAAGTGCGCGTGAATGGATGGCTGAACATGGCTATGACCGTTTAATGGGTGCGCGTCCAATGCAACGATTAATTCAAGAACATTTGAAGAAACCGCTTGCTGAGATGATTTTGTTTGGTGAGCTTGCTGAACACGGTGGTAATGTAGCTGTCTCTGTGAAGAAAGAAGATGGTAAAGCGGTTGGCTTGAAATTGGAAGTATTTGAAGATCAAACTGCGGAACCTGCATAATCCCTATATTGCTAAAATAACCCGTGTTCGCACGGGTTATTTTTTTATTGTAACTTTATTTCCGTCTTTTTCTAAAACAAAGAAAAGATATCAGGTAACTTAAAAAATTTATGGATATTCAAATTGCCAAGGTGATGACTACTTTTTGCCTTTTTTTTGTCACAGCAATCGCAGAAATTTTGGGGTGTTATTTTCCGTATTTAATTTTAAATCAAGGAAAATCCCATTGGTTGTGGCTTCCAACAGCCATAAGCTTGGCTGTATTTGTGTGGTTACTGACATTGCATCCGGCAGCTTCGGGGCGAATTTACGCAGCATATGGCGGAATTTATATTTTTACTGCTTTAATGTGGCTACGCTATGTTGATCAAGTGATTTTAACGCGTTGGGATATGTTGGGTGGATTAGTAGTGATATTGGGTGCGATGATTATTATTTTACAACCGCAAGGTTTGATACGTTAGAGGGCTAACGCATCAAATGAGCAGGTTAAAACTGACACTCGGTGTTTTTAATTTTCATTTTATAATTTTTATCATCTGAACTGAGCTTGATTGCGACATGGTAAGGATTTATACGTTGGAATTCGTGCTCAAAGAATAAATGACAATTTTGAATTAAATTTTGTTTAATCAGGTATTTTACTTCTTTATCCCCAATATCTTCAGCAAACTGAGTAAAGTCTGGTGTAGTGATGATGCCTTGAAGATCAATATGATCGGCATATAAACGTAATTGTTCAATCACCGTGTTTTGATCAACTTGATAGGGCATGGTGCGTGAATCTTCATCGCTCATCACATCTAAAATTTCATTCAGTGCTTTAGTGTTTTTAATTTTATAAGTTTGATCGAGGATTTTCTTTTTAAGCAAATATTGGTCAAGTTCTGTGGCTTTGGCCTGTGCGATGTTGGCTAGAAGCAAACTGCTGAGGCATAAAACGATTATTTTTAAAGACATGGTTATAATCACTTATAAGATTTATGGATTTATTATAGTCATTTGAGTGTAAAAAAAGCACCCGAAGGTGCTTAATTATTTTAAGATTTTTCTAATCAATTAGTCTTTTTTTAAATTTTCATTCAGTAAAAATTCAACCAAAGCTTTTTGAGCATGTAAACGGTTTTCTGCTTCATCCCAAACCACAGCATTTTTATGGTCCAGCATATTTTCAGAAATTTCTTCACCACGGTGAGCAGGCAAGCAGTGCATGAACAAGCAATCTGGATGCGCTAAATCCATGAGTTTTTCATTGACCTGAAAATCGGCAAATGCTTTTTCACGAATTTTTTGCTCTTCTTCTTGGCCCATGCTGGCCCAAACGTCAGTCACGATCAAGTCGGCATTCACAGCAGCATCTTCAGCGGAATCAACAAGTTCTACACAGTGAGCAAATTCAGACAAGAATCTCTCGTGTGGCTCATAACCTTTAGGTGCGGCAACTTTTAATTTAAAGCCCCACATATGTGCTGCTTCAATATAAGAGTTACACATATTGTTGCCATCACCAATCCATGCAACTGTTTTGCCTTCAATAGAACCACGGTGTTCTAAATAAGTTTGCATGTCGGCAAGCAACTGGCAAGGGTGATGATCGTCAGTCAAGGCATTGATGATAGGTACTTTTGAATAAGAAGCAAAGCGTTCTACGATGTCATGACCAAAAGTACGGATCATAATAATATCAAGCATGCTTGAAATCACACGTGCAGAATCTTCAATCGGCTCGCCACGACCTAGTTGAGTATCGCGAGAAGAGAGGAAAATTGCACTGCCACCGAATTGACTCATACCTGCTTCGAACGAAACACGTGTGCGGGTACTCGATTTTTCAAAAATCATGCCCATAACTTTACCGACGAAAGGTTGGAACACCTCATTGCTATGTTGCTTGCGTTTAAGTTCAATCGCACGCTGCAGAATTTGGTTAAGTTCTAAAGTCGATAAATCGCGTAAGGTCAGAAAGTGACGTAGAGCCATGGTTACTCCACAATAATTGCTGAATAGAAAACAAAACAACAATTAGTTGTTGGTTGGTTAAGTAAAAAGGGAATCGATTAATATACTATAAGCAGGTGAAATTGCAAAAAAACTAGACTTTTTGATGGCCTTCCAAGAATCGATCAACACAATAATTGATGTATTTGATCGTTTCCTGATCATTTTCCTGAATTGGAATACCCATTAAAATGCGCCATTCTAAATTTCGTAAAATACCAAAATAGAATTGGGCAGAATAAATAGGGTGATCACATTTTAATAGACCATTGTTATGCGCCTTTTCTAAAGCACAAGCAATAGCATTTTGAATATGTTTTGGACCTTGTTCATGAATATATACAGCAAGCTCTGAATTATGTTGGGTGCGTTCTAGGACTAAACGCATAAATGCTGCATTTTCTGGTTGTAATAAATGATTATGAAAATTAAACAGCGTATTAATCAGGTAGGATCTTAAATTATCTTTATCTTGTTCAAAGGGTAGACAAATGTCTTTAAAAAATTGTTCACGGCGATAATCACAAATGGCCGTGAATAGACCTTCTTTATTGCCAAAAAATTTATAAATGGATGCTTTGGAGCCACCCGCATGATTAACAATATCATCTAAAGACACAGCATCATAACCACGTTCTAGAAATAGCTCATTTGCGCTAAGCAAAAGTGCCAGGCATCGTTCATGACCACGTTTGGTTTGTGGTACGTCACGAGCCAGGGGTTCTAATTGAGCGAGTTCTTGCATATGGTCTATAACGTCAATAATCAAAGAAATGAAATCATTTGCAATGATAGCAAAAATATGTACACATTTTCTTAAAATAACAGTTTTGTCTTATTTGCTCACAATTATGAAGAATCGAAATAACACTATAGCCTTGGTGAATATTTGACTAAAGTTTTAGAGTATAAGTTCTAAATAGTCATAGATATGAAGGTGTTTATGGCTATACTCGAAATTCAATAAGTAAACTGAAAACTGTGGAAAGGAATATGACACAACAAATATCTGCAGGCTTAAGATTTAGACAAGCACTGGAAGTGGAAAAGCCATTACAAATTATCGGCACAGTCAACGCCTACGCAGCCATGATGGCGAAAGAGGTGGGTTATAAGGCCATTTATGTATCTGGTGCAGGTGTTGCCAATTATTCTTATGGTTTACCTGACCTGGGTATGACCAGTTTAGACAATGTTCTTGAAGATGTGCGTCGTATTACTGAACGTGTAGATACGCCATTGTTGGTGGATATTGATACCGGTTGGGGCGGGGCATTTAATATTGCTCGTACTGTTAAACAAATGATTGCTGCAGGGGCTGCCGCAGTTCATATTGAAGATCAGGTTGCGCAAAAACGTTGTGGTCACCGTCCGAATAAGGAAATCGTGACCCAACAGGAAATGGTCGACCGTATTAAAGCTGCTGTAGATGCAAAAACCGATTCAAACTTTGTAGTAATGGCACGTACCGATGCGTTGCAGAAAGAGGGTTTGCAGGCGGTCATTGACCGTGCTTGTGCCTGTGTCGAAGCAGGGGCAGATGCGATTTTTGCTGAAGCAATGACTGATATCACCATGTACCGCACTGTGTGTGATGCTGTAGGTGTGCCTGTTTTAGCGAATATTACCGAATTTGGTGATACACCTTATTACACCGTAGATGAATTGGGTGAACAAGGGGTCAGCATGGTGCTTTATCCACTTTCTGCTACGCGTGCAATGCAAAAAGCAGCCTTGGAAGTGATGCGCTCTATTCGTGAAAATGGTACGCAAGTCAACGTATTAGATAGCATGCAACAACGTAAAGAACTTTATCAATTCCTTGATTATCATACCTTTGAAAACACCTTGGATAAATTGTTTAAATAAATAATTCAAAATGGAGAATTAAAAATGGCTGAAGGAAAAGTACTGACAGGCGCGGGATTGCGCGGACAAGTGGCAGGTAAAACAGCGTTATCGACTGTAGGTAAGAGCGGCGCGGGCTTAACCTATCGTGGTTATGATGTGCAAGACTTGGCCGAAAACTGCCAGTTTGAAGAAGTAGCTTATCTGATTTTCTTTGGTGAATTGCCAACTGCAGAACAGCTTGCAGCTTATAAAGCCAAATTGAAATCACTTCGCCATTTGCCGCAGGCATTGAAAGAAGTTCTGGAACGTATTCCTGCGGATTCGCATCCGATGGATGTGATGCGTACTGGTGTTTCTATGCTCGGTAATCTGGAAACAGAACAATCTTTCGAGATACAGCAAGATGTTGCAGATCGTATTTTGGCGACTTTACCTGCAATCATCTGCTACTGGTATCGTTTTAGCCATGATGGTGTGCGTATTGAAGAAAATACCGATGACGATTCAATCGGTGCGCAATTCCTGCATTTACTTCGTGGTGAAAAACCAAATGAATTGCATGAGCAGGTGATGAATGTATCGCTGATTCTGTATGCAGAGCATGAATTTAACGCTTCAACCTTTACTGCGCGTGTCTGTGCCTCAACCCTGTCTGATATGCATTCATGTATTACTGGTGCAATTGGTTCACTACGTGGTCCATTGCACGGCGGTGCCAATGAAGCTGCGATGGAAATGATTGAAAACTGGACCT
The DNA here is from genome assembly GCF_049895885.1 of Acinetobacter sp. TSRC1-2. Lineage (NCBI taxonomy): Bacteria > Pseudomonadati > Pseudomonadota > Gammaproteobacteria > Moraxellales > Moraxellaceae > Acinetobacter > Acinetobacter sp. TSRC1-2. The sequence continues at coordinate 35,782 of NZ_JAFCTF010000003.1, read as the reverse complement.
CGCCTGAGGAAGCAGAACGTGAAATGCTCGGCAAGCTTGAGCGTAAAGAAAAGATCATGGGCTTTGGTCATGCAATCTACAAAGATAATGACCCACGTAATGGCATCATCAAAATCTGGGCTAAGCGTTTAGCGAAAGATGTCGGTGATACAGTACTTTATCCAGTATCAGTACGCTGTGAAGAAGTGATGTGGCGTGAGAAGAAATTATTCTGTAACGCGGATTTCTTCCATGCATCTGCGTATCATTTTATGGATATTGCAACCAAACTATTTACGCCAATCTTTGTGATGAGCCGTGTAACAGGTTGGGCAGCGCATGTAATGGAACAGCGTGCGGACAACCGTATTATTCGCCCAAGTGCGGATTATACCGGTCCGGAATTACGTAAAGTGGTTCCGCTTGCAGATCGTACAGCAGCGTAAATTATAAAAGTTGTTATAAAGCCTCTTCGGAGGCTTTATTTTTTTAGGTATTTATTTTTTAAGTGTGAGTAAGACAGGATCTTCAATGGTATAGCCCGTTTCAAAAGGAATCCCTAAGTACTTAATCGCTACAACCATTTTATTATGTTGCGGAATTTTGAATGCTTGTGAAATATTTAAGTTGGGTTTATAGGCCACAGCTTTCTGCTGCAGGCTGCTTAATTGCGGAGTGGTTACTTTATAACGATACTGATATTCGGTAATCAAATCATCAAATCCAGAATTTACAGATTTTTGTACGCGCGTTTTTTTCACGATTTGAATTTTAGTAAAGGCCTTATTTACAGCAATTAAGGGAGTCAATCTTTTTTTAATTTTAAAAATATCTTGATCAAACCGCGTGCTGTCCTGATCATAATCAATCTTCTTGGTTTTAGGATTGATATAAAGAGAATTCACCTGGATGAGTTTTTCAGGCTGCTTGTTGTTTTTTAATTGATAATAGTAGAGTTGTGGCAAACGACCACGACCATCTTGATAGTGTTTCAGTAGATAGACTTTTTGGTCTTTGGCATCATAACCCAGAAATTCTACATTGTGAGGTCCTCCCACAGTTGCAAAACTGGTGCAGGGAAGTAGTATTAAACCGAATATAAAGGTTTTGAATTTTAACATAACTAAACTCCCTCAATGAGTTTGATAATTTCAGTTGCAATATGCTGGGTTAAGGCGGAGAGCCTGTGTAAAAGCGTTCCATCAATAAAATAATGAAAGTTGTGTGTTTCATTTAAATATAAAATTGAGGTGAAAAATGTACCTTCAGGTTTTGTTTTTGTTACGCTACCACCAGGTTTAAGTAGGCCGGTACAAGCAACCACAATATCTGCTTGAGTAAATAGTTTTTTTCCATGGATTGCCATGGCCGCTGTGACTTCGGCTGATGCTGCCGTGTACTATTCAATGAGTGCAGGATTAATCTTGAGGAGGTCGACCTTAATAGAAGGATCATAACTGACCAGTCCACCCGGTAAGATATTTGCACCACTGTTTTTACAAATAGAAAATTAACTGGAAAGGTAGCCAGAGCTGGCACTTTCAATAAAAGCAATCTTTAACTGATGTTGTTCGAGTAGGTCGCAACATTTTTTTAACATTATTGAAAACCCTAAAAGTTATCTCTATTTTGACTTAAACCTCACTTAGCGCTCGGGTGGATGGCAGTGAAGTAGGGAATATTAATTTTTAAATGTTCTAGTTAGTTTTTTCATTTGAAAGGATATCGTGATTTTTATTTTTAGCAGAATTAAATTTTTTAGATAAAATTAAATTGGTACTTTGAGTTATCAAATATAGATGAATTATTTAATAAAAAACCCAGTGGAATGACTGGGTTTTTGCATTTTAAGCTAAAATTTAACTTAATTTTCGAGCGCAGGTGTTGCAGCAGCAATTGCGGCCGCGACAGCATCATCTTCAGACTGACTAGCTGAACTTGATTTTGATGGTGTTGCTTGAGCCGGTTTTTCTTCCGCTTTAGGGGCTTCAGCCTTTGGTGCCGCAGCTTTAGGCGCTTCAGCCTTTGGTGCTTCGGTAGCAGCTGGTTGAGTTACTTCACGACGAATGACCGTGGTTGTATTCTCGGTTTCCTGACGTTCGATTTCGACCTGTGCAGGAGTTTCAGTTTGTGTGTTTTCAGCTGAATCTAATGGTTGTAACTGAACAGGTTCATTTACTTGTTCAGTTGGTTGAGTGGTCTCAACTTTTTCTTGTTCATCTTCCTTCGGTGCTTCCTTTTTTACACACGCCGTTAATAATAGAGCTGCTGCAATAGCGCCACAAATCAAAAAATTTTTATTCATAATTGCACAAAACAAAGCATTAATAGGATGTAACCATTATAACAGCAAATACCAAGATGAAAATCCTATAAAGTCCCTCTAATTTTTTATCGGAAATGCTGATAGAATAACCAATTGTTTATTGTTCTTTGAATTGATGCGGAATGACTTTGCTTTATAGGTACAGAGTAAAGTAAAATTGCGCAACATTGCAGGCCGCTTTAGGCTCGATTGTACGAGAAACCCAATGACCCATTTTATTTTCGTGACTGGTGGTGTAGTTTCATCACTAGGTAAAGGTATTTCAGCTGCTTCAGTTGCTGCACTTTTAGAAGCCCGTGGTTTAAAAGTAACCATGGTCAAAATGGATCCATATATTAATGTCGATCCGGGGACAATGAGTCCTTTCCAACATGGTGAAGTTTTTGTCACAGAGGATGGTGCTGAAACTGACCTAGATTTGGGTTATTACGAACGTTTCTTGCGTCGTGCGAAAATGACCAAACTGAATAACTTCACTTCAGGTCGTGTTTATCAAGACGTACTCAATAAAGAACGTCGTGGTGACTACCTTGGGGGTACTGTTCAGGTTATTCCACATATTACGGATAATATTAAAGAACGTGTTCTTCGCGCAGGTGAAGGGTATGACGTAGCAATCGTTGAAATTGGCGGCACAGTAGGTGACATTGAATCTCTCCCATTCATGGAATCTGTTCGTCAGTTAATGGTTGAGCTCGGTCATAACCGTACTATGCTGATGCATTTAACATTATTGCCATATATTAAATCTGCTGCTGAACTCAAAACCAAACCAACGCAGCACTCTGTAAAAGAGCTCTTGTCGATTGGTATTCAGCCAGACATTTTGATCTGCCGTACAGAATATGATGTTGATGCAGACACGACACGTAAAATTGCGTTGTTCACTAACGTTCAGGCGCGTGCGGTGGTTGTTTGTAAAGATGCGCGTTCAATTTATCAAATTCCACGCACTTTCTATGAACAAGACGTTGATGATTTAATTTGTGAACGTTTTGGTTATAACGATCTTCCAGAAGCTGATCTTTCAGATTGGGATAATGTAGTTGAAGCATTATTTAATCCTGAATACACAGTTCGTGTAGCCATGGTCGGTAAATACGTTGAACTTCCAGATGCATATAAATCTGTAAATGAAGCACTTTTACATGCTGGGGTTAAAAACCGCGTTAAAGTTCAAATTGATTATATCAATGCTGAAGAACTCGAAAGCCAAGATGTGAACGAAGTATTGAAAGATGCTGATGCAATCCTGGTTCCTGGGGGTTTCGGTGAGCGTGGTACTGAAGGCAAAATGAAAGCGATTCAATTTGCCCGCGAAAATAAAGTGCCATTCTTGGGTATTTGCCTAGGTATGCAACTTGCGGTAATTGAATATGCACGTAATGTTGCCGGTATTACTGATGCAACATCTACCGAGTTTAATCGTTCAACTAAATCACCACTGATTGGTTTAATTACTGAATGGTTAGATGAGCGCGGTGAAGTTCAACAACGTAGTGTTGAATCTGATCTGGGTGGAACGATGCGTCTGGGTGCCCAAAAATCAGAATTGGTTGAAGGGACTAAAACTCGTGAAGTGTATGGTAGTGCGGATATTATTGAACGTCACCGTCACCGTTACGAAATGAACAACCGTTATATTCCTGTGCTTGAAGAAAAGGGCATGAAAATTTCAGGTTATTCACCAGTACAACATTTGGTAGAAACTGTTGAAATTCCTCAACATCCTTGGTTTATTGCTGTACAATTCCACCCGGAATTTACAAGTTCTCCACGTGATGGACATCCATTATTTGCTAGCTTTATTGACGCTGCTAAAAAACAGTATCAAAAAACCAAATAATGTTGCTCTAGGAATAAACTAGGAAAGTTTAAATAATGTCGCAATTAAAACCACAAGAAATTGTACGTTTAGGCGATATACAAATGGCAAACCACTTGCCATTTGTATTATTCGGCGGAATGAATGTACTTGAATCTAAAGATTTAGCTTTTGAAATTGCTGAAACTTATGTTGATATCTGCACACGTCTAGATATCCCGTATGTATTTAAAGCAAGTTTCGATAAAGCCAATCGCTCTAGCTTGAACTCTTTTCGTGGCCCCGGTCTGGAAAAAGGTCTTGAGTGGTTAGCGGACATTAAAAAACATTTCAATGTACCCATCATTACGGATGTACATGAGCCTTACCAAGCTGCCCCTGTTGCTGAAGTGGCTGATATTATTCAGCTTCCGGCATTTTTAAGTCGCCAGACTGACCTTGTTGAAGCCATGGCAAAAACTGATGCCATCATCAACATCAAAAAAGCACAATTCCTTGCTCCACATGAAATGCGCCATATTTTGCATAAATGTTTAGAAGCAGGAAACGACAAACTGATTATTTGTGAACGCGGTTCAGCATTTGGTTACAACAATTTGGTTGTAGATATGCTGGGCTTCGACATCATGAAAGAAATGGATGTCCCTGTGTTCTTTGATGTCACGCATGCGCTTCAAACTCCAGGTGGTCGTGCGGATTCTGCAGGTGGACGCCGTGCGCAAATTACCACGCTTGCGCGTGCAGGTATGGCAACCGGTTTGGCAGGTTTATTCCTGGAAGCACATCCAGATCCAGAACATGCAAAATGTGACGGTCCATGCGCGCTCCGCATGTCGCAGCTTGAGCCGTTCTTGGCGCAATTAAAAGAATTGGATACTTTGGTTAAAGGATTCAAAAAGTTAGATACTCATTGATGCTTGAAAAGGCATCTAGTTATTCAATCAACTGAGGAATTGTTCATGAGTCAAATCGTTGACATTCGTGCACGTGAAATTTTGGACTCTCGTGGTAACCCAACCATCGAAGCAGACGTAATATTAGAATCTGGCGTAGTTGGCCGTGCATGTGCACCATCTGGTGCTTCAACTGGTTCTCGTGAAGCTTTAGAACTTCGTGACGGTGATAAATCACGTTACTTAGGTAAAGGTGTTCGCACTGCTGTTAATAATGTAAATACGTTAATTCGTGATGCTTTAGTTGGTAAATCAGTATTCGAACAAAAAGACATCGACAATACGATGATCGCATTGGACGGTACTGAAAATAAAGAAAAATTAGGTGCAAACGCAACTTTAGCGGTATCTTTGGCTGCTGCGCGTGCTGCCGCTGATGAAAAGAAAATTCCTCTTTTTCAATACATCGCAGATTTACGTGGTCAAACGATTTTAACGATGCCTGTACCAATGATGAACATCATCAATGGTGGTTCACATGCAGACAACAACGTTGATATTCAAGAATTCATGATTGAGCCTGTTGGCTTCACTTCATTTTCTGAAGCGCTTCGTGCCGGTGCTGAAATCTTCCATTCTTTAAAGTCAGTATTAAATAAAAAAGGTTTGAATACTGCTGTTGGCGATGAAGGTGGTTTTGCACCAAACCTTCGTTCTAACGAAGAAGCAATTACTGTTATTCTTGAAGCGATTGGTCAAACTGGCTACAAAGCAGGTTATGACATTATGCTTGCGCTGGACTGTGCATCTTCAGAATTCTACAAAAATGGTCAATACATTCTTGCAGGCGAAGGCAACAAAGCGTTCACCAGCAACCAGTTCTCTGACTATTTGGCTGGTCTCGTTAAGCAATACCCAATTATCTCAATTGAAGATGGTTTGGACGAGTCGGATTGGGAAGGTTGGTCTTACCTGACTTCTATTCTTGGCGACAAAATCCAGTTGGTTGGTGATGACCTGTTCGTAACGAATCCTAAGATTTTACAACGTGGTATTAATGAGAAAGTCGGTAACTCGATCCTCATCAAATATAACCAAATCGGTACTTTGACTGAAACTTTAGATGCAATCTATCTTGCTAAAGCAAATGGTTACTCTACCGTGATTTCACACCGTTCAGGTGAAACTGAAGATTCAACCATTGCTGATCTTGCAGTCGGTACAGCAGCGGGTCAAATCAAGACCGGTTCACTTTGTCGTTCTGACCGTGTTGCGAAATATAACCAATTGCTTCGTATTGAAGAATTGACTAATGCTGCATATCGCGGTAAAGCTGAATTCAAAGGTTTGAACTAAGCGACTAATGCGATTTATGTTAAGTATATTTAACTCCATAGCGAGTAAAGTATTATTGGGCCTTGCGATCATTTTGATCGCAGGGTTTCAGTACTTATTCTGGTTTGGCGAAGGTGGTTACCATGACCATCAAAAATTAGCCCAAAAAATTCAACAACAAACAGAAATAAATACGGAATTAAAAGAACGTAATCGTGTGTTGGCTGCTGAAGTCTATGATTTGAAAAATGGTATTGAAGCCATTGAAGAGCATGCACGTTTAGATCTGGGTTTGATCAAGCCACGTGAAACTTTTGTGCAAATGAGTACGATTGGTACACATTATAAACCCATTTATATTGATCCAAATGCCAAAGTTGATGTAAGAACAAATGAAGATGGTTCGGGAGCTTCAACAGCAAATGCACCATAAAGTTTGGGCGGTTATTCCTGCTGCAGGTTCTGGAAGTCGTTTTTCTAAAACTGAAATTAAACAGTATCAAATGATTCAAGGTCAAACGGTATTGGAACATACAGTGAGCCGTTTGAATGATTTGCCGTTGTCGGGGTATGTGCTAGCGATCAGTGAAGACGACTCAGTTGCAAAAACATTAAATTTGACTCAGCCAGATAAAGCTCATTTTTGTCTGGGCGGGGCAGAACGGGTTAATTCTGTTCTGAATGCTTTGACCTATTTAAGCCAGATTGCTTCATCTGACGATTTGGTCTTTGTACATGATGCTGCACGTCCTTGCGTCAGCTTAAATTGCTTGAATCGTTTAGTGAATACTGCCATACAGGAAAACTGTAGCGCAATTCTAGCTATTCCCGTCCGTGATACTTTAAAATTTGTTGAACAAGAACATAATATTGCTAAAACCGTGAGCCGTGATTATTTATGGCAAGCACAGACTCCGCAAATTTCAAGACTCGGCATATTGAAGAGTGCGATTGAACAAGCATTGCGGAATGGGGTAAATATTACGGATGAAGCCAGCGCATTGGAATATGTAGGCGAAACCGTGAAAGTGGTACAGAGTCGATCAGATAATATTAAAATTACCTATGCTGATGATTTAGAATTGGCCAAATTGATTTTATCCTCGCAAAAATAAAATAAAAGATGGCTTCAGATGTATTATCTCTACAGCTTTAAATTTATACTCTGGCATCACATTTAAACACTCAATATTTCAAATGATACCATCATCTCAGTATCGTTTTTTACGTCACTCTTTACGTGATGGTAGAAGCATAAAACATGATTCATCCAGATGGGCTAGATTACATTTAGATCCATGGCTACTTTGTTTTCTTTTATTGAATTCAATCCTGGGATTGATGGTGGTATATAGCGCAACTATGCAAGATAGCAGTATGGTGATCCGCCAAGCCACAAGTTTTGGCGTTGGCTTTATTATCATGTTTCTGTGTGCGCAAGTTCCTCCAAAAGTATATCAGGCGGCAAGCCCGTATTTTTATATACTCGGCATTGTGCTGTTGGTACTGGTGCTGATTATTGGTGATACGCGTTTAGGGGCGAAGCGTTGGCTGACTATTCCAGGCATTGGCAGTATGCAGCCCAGTGAAATTATGAAATTTGCCATGCCATTAATGATGGCTTGGTTTTTTTCTCGTCGTGCTTTTCCACCCACATTCATGCAGATTGTGATTGGACTGATGTTAATGATGTTTCCTTTTGTGTTAGTGGCCTTACAACCCGACCTGAATATTGGACTCATTATTCCCGGTGTTTTTGCCTTATTTCTTTGCGGGATGTCGTGGCGTCTAATTCTAGGTGCATTGACGGCACTGGCGGTAGCAGCACCTCTTATCTGGATGTTCCTGCTCCAGACCTATCAGAAAAAACGTGTATTGACTCTTTTTGATCCAGAGTCAGATGCATTGGGAGCAGGCTGGAATATTATCCAGTCGAAAATTGCCATCGGTTCAGGTGGCTTAACCGGGAAAGGGTATTTGACCGGAACGCAGTCGCATCTGGGGTACTTACCTGAACACCATACTGACTTTATTATGTCAGCCTATGCTGAAGAATATGGCTTTATTGGGGTGTTTTTATTATTCAGTCTTTTTGCCGCGATTATTATCCGTTGCTTGATGATTGGCTTGAATAGCTTCCATAATTTTGGTCGCTTATTTGCCGGAACGATTGGATTGACCTTCTTTTTCTTTGTATTTTTAAACTCGGGAATGGCGAGCGGAATTTTGCCTGTCACAGGAGATCCTTTGCCGCTGATGAGTTATGGTGGTTCGGCGGTTATCTCCTTGTTGGCGAGTATGGGTATTGTAATGTCGATTCATACCCATCGATGAATATTTAAAAGCTGGATTGATTCCAGCTTTTTTATACCTTAAGTTTAGTGGTTAAATAAAAATGGAACGTAAATTTGACTAACATTTTTCGTGATTCTGACGCCATGTTGGATGAGTTAAATGCTGAACTTAACAATTCAATATTTTTGGATAGTGGATTGAGGCTTGATTTAGCATATGAATGCTGTGATTTATCAATTGTACATGGCGTAGCTATTTTACAATTATTAAAAACAAACCAAGATAGATCTGCCCTCGCATTATTTCGAATTCAGTTTGAATCTGTTGTAAGAGCTTATTGGTTGTTGATGGTTGCCTCTAATTTGGAAATTCAGAAATTTGAAATCCAGAGTGCAGATGAATTACTCCAAAATGTCAAACTTCCTACAGCTGCCGAAATGATTGTAAAATTAGAGAATGTTATAGAAATAAATCATATTGTTGAAATGTTTAAAGAATTCAAGTTTTATTCACTTAAACATTTACACTCAATTGTGCATTCGGGCAGAAACTCACTTATTCAAAAAAGAATAGGTTTAGCTGATAGTCAGCGTTTAGTGATTGTGAAGCAGGTTAATGGCTTTATTCTGATAGCAGCACAAATACTATTACGACATGCAGGTAAAGAAAAATGGATTCATAGTTTGCATGTTAAATACCGAGACTGTTTTTTAATGCAGGAAGATATTTCTGTTGAAGATAAACAACGAATTGATGCGATGTATAACAGATAAAAATGAAAAAGCCCTCAATTGAGGGCTTTTTTACTTCGAGATTATATTAGGTGAGAAACCAGGTGTCATAACCCCAGATCATCAGTGGCCATGCGATATATGGGCTAAACAGCCATTTCCACAGCCAGAACTTCGGCAGAAATCCTACTCCGTAAATAAATCCACCTGAAATGCCGATCATGATCATCATTAATGCACTATGGTTATAGTGACCATTGGCATCTAGCATAAGGGCAGGGTGAATCAATAGCACTGTAGCGAGCGGCAATGCCATCAAAAATGAAATGGCCATTACGAACTTATTTGGCTTGCTTTCTTCTGCTGTCATTGCGATTTCTGTCATGGTTTATTCCTCATCTAAGTCTTGATGATGTTCGATATAAAGGGCACTTAATACGCCTGCAAAGCACGCCATTAAAATCCCGAGAATCCAAGCAAAATACCACATATTGAATAACTCCTAGTTTTCCAACACAGCCTTAATAGAGGCTGTGTGAATTTTCTTGAACGTGTTTGTTGGTAATAACGCCCCACATTTTGTAATAACACCAAGTGGTGTAGCACAAAATAATTGGAACAAAAATGCAGGCCGCAACTGTCATTACAGTTAGTGTATTTTTACTTGATACTGCATCCCACATCGTCAAGCTTGCAACAGGATTGATGCTTGAAGGCATAAGAAATGGAAACAATGCAAAACCGGCAGTCAAAATTGCACCAATCACCATGAACGATGTGCCCAGGAAGCTTAAACCCGCTTTTGCTTTCGCAGCAGATGCAATCACAATCAGGCTACCCAAGATTGCCATTACAGGTGCAATCATAGTGATTGGATAAGTTGAATAGTTGTTCATCCAGCCATGGTTGGCATTGGTAATGACTTCTTTTGCAAATGGATTTGCTACACCATTGGTATCAAATGGCTGAGCTAGGCTATAGCCTTCAATACTACCGAAGTATAACCACGCACCTGCACCCAAGAAGCAAACCAGGAATATAACACCCATCAATTGAGTTGCTTTCGCAGAACGTGCATGTAAATCGCCATCTGTACGAAGCATTAACCAGGCACCACCATGCGCACATAGCATAGACAGGCTGACCAGACCACAAACAATCGCGAACGGATTAAGCAGTGCAAAGAAGCTACCGGTATAAGTTGAGCGTACGGTTTCATCTAAAGTAAACGGTACGCCTAAGAACATATTGCCGAACGCAACACCAAACACTAGAGCAGGAACTGCACCACCAACAGCTAAACCCCAGTCCCAAGACGTACGCCATTTTTTGTTCTCAAGTTTAGAACGATAGTCAAAGCCGACAGGTCTGAGGAATAAAGCGAAGAGTACAAGCAGGAGCGCCCAGTACATGCCGGAAAATGCGGTTGCATAGACCATAGGCCATGCTGCAAACAGTGCACCACCAGCAGTAATGAACCAGACCTGGTTGCCGTCCCAGTGTGGAGCAATGGTATTGATTGCGGCACGACGTTCGTCATCGTTTTTGCCTACGAATGGCATAATTGCCATGGAACCCATATCAAAGCCATCGGTGAGGGCAAAGCCAATCAGCAGTACACCCACCAGAATCCACCAAATGATTTTGAGTAATTCATATTCGATCATGATTGAGCCTCCGCAGCAGCGTGGTTTTGATCATCCGCTTTTTCAAAATGGTATTTACCAGTATGTAAAGAACTTGGACCTAAGCGGGCGAATTTGATCATCAAGTACATCTCGATAATCAGAAGTACTGTATAGAACGCTGCAAGCGCTAAGATTGAACCCCAAATGTCCCCAGTGCTTAAGCTTGAAGCAGAAAGATGGGTAGGTAAAACCTCACCAATAGTCCATGGTTGACGACCCCCTTCAGCCACATACCAGCCAGTTTGTGTAGCAATCCAAGGCAATGGAAGTCCGTAAAGTGCAAATTTAAGTAGCCACGGTTTGTTTTCTGCATTGCGTTTAGCCACTGCATAAGTTGCTAGGATAAACAGAAGCAGCATCAAGAAACCAGAAGCAACCATGGCACGGAACGAGAAGAACAGGGCAGTTACGTTCGGAATAGTATCCTTGGTTGCTGCCTTAATTTGCTCTTCAGAGGCATCCACTACATTTGGTGTGTATTTTTTAAGAAGCAAGCCATAACCCAGGTCTTTTTGGTTTTCTTGGAAAGAAGCCATAAGTGCTGGAGAGCGATCGCCTGCACGAAGCTTTTCAAGTTCGGCATACGCATGCATACCATTGCGGATACGAAGCTCATGTTGAACCATCAGGTCTTTTAGACCAGTCACTTCTTTATCAAGAGAACGCGTCGCAATAATACCCATCACATATGGAATGCGAACAGCGTAGTCAGTGCGTTGTTCTTCCTGATTTGGAATACCGAATAATGTAAATGGAGCGGGTGCCGGGTGAGTTTCCCATTCTGCTTCAATTGCAGCTAATTTGGTTTTTTGTACATCACCCAGTTCATAACCGGATTCATCACCCAGTAAAATAACCGATAATGTAGAGGCTAAACCAAAGATTGCAGCAATTGCGAAAGAACGGCGTGCAAAAGGCAGATCACGTTTTTTGAGCATGTAGTAGCTGGAAATTGCCAGAACGAAAATTGCACCAGTCACATAACCTGAAGATACCGTATGGACAAATTTAACCTGAGCCACCGGGTTGAAAATCAGCGCACCGAAATCAACCAACTCCATCCGCATGGTTTCAAAGTTGAACGCTGCACCGACAGGATTTTGCATCCAGCCATTGGCAACTAAAATCCACAGTGCAGACATGTTGGAACCGAGTGCAACCAGCCAGGTCACGCCTAAATGCTGAGCTTTGGAAAGTCGATCCCAGCCGAAGAAGAAAAGACCAATAAAAGTCGATTCCAAGAAAAATGCCATTAATCCTTCAATAGCCAGTGGCGCACCGAAAATGTCACCGACATAATGCGAATAGTACGCCCAGTTTGTACCAAACTGGAACTCCATGGTTAAGCCTGTAGTTACCCCTAAGGCAAAATTAATACCAAAAAGTTTTCCCCAGAATTTGGTCATGTCTTTATAAATTTCCTTACCGGAAATCACATAAGTGGTTTCCATAATGGCAAGAATAAAAGCCAGACCAAGAGTAAGGGGTACAAATATAAAATGATACAACGCGGTCATTGCAAATTGGAACCGCGAAAGATCGACCACGCTTTCAGAAATCATCAACGTGTCTCCTTGATTTGGGAAGGACTGCCGGCAATACGCTCGGCAACTTGAGAGTCAAAATTTTTGGGAATAGTGGGGGCATCGAACCAGATGTTTTTAATCAGCAGCAAGAGAGCAATCTTAATTATTAATATGATTGTGATCTCTCTAACTAATCTTTGATTAAAATCTTTGGGTATTAAGCTCATGCAAATAAGCCTATTTTTAAAATATAATTATATTATTAAACAAAAAGTAACTAAAAATAAATAGATTAAACATTTAAAATAAAAATATATTATTTAATTAAATAAAAACAATTACTTGAAAATATACATTGTTAAAAAATAAACTAAAATTTAGCTATTTTAAAGTTGACTAAAATGCTTAGTATTAATATTTTTAATTCCGACTAAAATGCTTATGTATTATATTTAAAGTTGACTAAAACAGTTGTATTTTATATTTTAAAGTCGACTAAAATACTTCGTTTTATCGATGGATATTATTTTGAGATAATATTTGTTGAATAAGACTAATTTGCATTTTAATTAAAATTGAGGCGTTTTAAAAATAGAATAATAGAGGAGAGGTATTAAATATTCTATTTAATCCGAATAATGGATAAGGTCATTTGACGAAAATCGTGAGCTTATTCTTTTGGCATAATTGATATGCACATAACCAAGCATATATATTGCTTAAATAACCAGAAATGGATTCTTTACTGTGTGCTGATCAAACCGAATTTACCCTTTAAGAGCCCAATCACTATTTCAATTTTATTTCGCTGTCTTAAATTCCACTCATCTGAAGGTGTCCATTTTACAGCTTGCATATTTTTTCAATGATAGGTAAACAGTTCAATTCCTCTGAATTTTAACTTTTCCTGCAAGGCTTTTGATCAATAACCTCGATCACCTAAATCTTCGCTTTCAACGCTTACGTCTGCCTCTCAACAGCGCAAATATCAGCATGTGACCCTGTCGTGATTTGTGGATTTGCTAATTCCCAATTGGTTCATCAACAGAGGTAATTTACAATCATAAAACCATCCCATTGAACTCATGCCACGTGTAGTAAGACTTTTAAGCGTTTTATGCCGGACTATTCTTTGATTTTTACATATAGGGAGTAAAATTAAATCTATCTAGAAATGTGACACGGTCTGATGATCCAAACAACTATGATGTAAAGCTTGCAACGTTAAGCGATGATCACTCATTAACTGAATTAAACGCTCATAACACGGCAGTCTACAGAAGGCTGTTAAATAGACTTGCCTCAGCATTTGATAAAATGCTTTGAAATTATTGATTTGTGACTGCTTGTACCACACAGCGATAAATAATATTTCATATAGTGCAAGATAAGCAGGTCGAAACCTTTGTCTAAGTTGCTCTTGCTTTAAAAATTTCTCATAAATAGGTTAGAAAGACAGACAAAAGTCATCAATTAAACAAAATAATTTACAGGCTCAGTCAATTTTTTATCCGCAATTCATGTTAGTTATGAAGGTGGTGATGCTGATTTGGTTTGAATTAAAAAAGACCGCCCTAAGGCAGTCTCATATTAGCTATTTTGAACTTAGAATTTGACTTCCATACCTAAGCCATAAACGGTTTCATCTGCATTTGAAGTGTTAATAGTAGTTCCTGTAACAATTGAAGCAGCTCCGCCACTTCCGCGTCTATTATCCCACTCGCGTTGTACTGCATTAGCAAACAATTTGGTTTGCTTGTTTAATTTATAATCTGCGCCAATACCCCATTGTTTTACAGAAGTATCGCCAGTTACGCCAGTAGTTCGTATAGCCCAGTCAGTATCAGCTTCTTGATACTGAGCTTTAAAAGACCAAGGTGTATTGCCAAGATTGTAAGTTGCTGAAACTAACCATGCATCTTCTTCTACATTATTATAGGCTTCAGTACCTTGGAAATCAGAAATTTCTGCAGTTTGCCACATTGCACCTAAATATAAGCCAGTCGCACCAATTTTGCCAAGATCATAAGAAGCACCTACACGAATTGCATCAGCAGGAGCATTTGAAATACCGACAGCCTTGAAGTCACCAATTGAATTAAAGTTTCCAGCAATAACAGCTTCGAAACCTAAATCTTTATTGGCATATGCAAGTGAAGTAGAGATACCATCACCAATGCTGTCACGCGCACCATCAGTATAATTTATAGTTTCGGTATTAGACTCACCTTGTTGAGCTTGAAGAGCAAATACTAAACCTTTCATTAGTTTAGGATCTGTTTCAATACCAATGACGTTTTCTACACGCTCTTCACCATACATCATTTCTTTGATGTCAGCGTGAGCGTAGTCATTGAATACATCACGGTATCCACCAGCAGCATCTTTAAATGGAGTATCCATAATACCCGCTTTTAAAGTACCTACATTTGCCCATTTTAAACCACCGAAGATATTACGTTTGTTAAATACGTCATCACCACCATCTACATCAATTTCCCATTCGGCTTGGTAAACAGCAGCGAGTTTTTCAGTTAGTTTTTCTTCACCTTTAACACCAATACGTGAAGCATTGGAGTTGAGTTCAATTTTATCATTTGCGCCATCATCATCCCAGCTGTCAACGCTTAAATTTACTTTACCATACAAAGTTGGTGCCGCTTGTGCTGCACTCGTCCCCATAGCCGCTACTACAGCAGCGAGAAGCAATTTTTTCATTGAGATTTCTCCAAAACACGGTTCTAAATGGCATTTGCCTTACTTAACACTTCTTTTTAGTTTGCTTGAGTACAAAAAGTTACAGAAGCTCACCAACTTGCTATGCAGTATCTGTAATGTTTGTGACAGCGAAGTGAACAATAAATGACAGTTTGATGACGTGTTTCGATTGATCTTTAAACTAAATATTTCTTTTTTTATTCTATATTTATAAAAAAATGGAGCCGAGGCTCCATTTTTTGAATTCATTTTAAATCAAAGTGCGGCTTTAATTCTTTCAGCCAATGCCTGGATTTTTTCTTGATCACCCATGTGTAAAGCATGTTTTCCCAGTTCATGAACTGAACTTGGAATAAGGTGGAAATGTACATGCGGAACAGTCTGACCCGCGGATGCGCCTGAAAGTTGCATAAGAACAATGCCTTTGACTTCAAGTGCGATTTCCATAGCCTGCGCAACTTTTTGCACAATTTGAATGGTGTAAGCAGCAGCATCAGGTGGTAGATCAAGCAAAGTTATTGCTGGTGTTTTAGGAATCACCAATGTATGACCTTCAGCCTGTGGCATGATGTCCATAAAAGCGAGGACTTGATCATCTTCATACACTTTAATTGCAGGAATTTCGTTGCGGATAATTCGTGCAAAAATATTTTGATCATCGTAAAGCATGGCTAATCCTTGAAAGTGATTGGGTACTGTAATTATTTACAGTTCAATTCTTTCTGACGATCTTTGATGGCGTCAAGTCGTTGTTGCTCTTTTTCTGAAAATTTTGGTTTAGTCGTATAGCAATTATCATTGCCAAACTTTGCCTTGGCATCAGGGTCTTTAAAGCAAAAACCTTTAGATGCGTAAATGACATCATGGTCATTCTTCAATTTTTGACATTCTTGCTCTGGCGTTGCTGCAAAAGCACTTGCCCCAATAAAAGTTGCAACACTAGCAAAAATTGCAACACTTAACTTAGTCATGAGAGTTTCCTCTGTAAGAACATTGTGTATAACACATAACCACAATATTAGGTTTCGTTATCATTATTCAATGGCGAGTTATTACTCAAGTGTAATTTTACTCCATGATTCATACATTTTTACAGCGCTAGAAAAGTCACTGTCTTTTTCTGCTAAATCACTGGAAGCTTGAATTAAACTTTGGGTGAGGGCAATCACTGGCGCAGACAGTCTAGCTTCACGAACCAAGTCTAAAGCAATACCGGTATCTTTGGCTAATAATGGTAGCGCGAAGGTCAACGGAAAACTACGGTTTAAAATACGCTGCGGTAAAACTGTTTCGGTTACGCCACTTTTACCACTGGATGCATTAATACAATCCAATGCTTCGTTTAGGTTTACGCCATGTGCTTTGAGTGCAGTAAAGCCTTCTGCCACTGAACAAAGATTTACAGCCAATAACATATTGTTTACTGCTTTCACTGCAAATCCTGCACCCGGGCCACCCACATGTTTAATCAGTTTGCCAAAGGCTCGAATTGCAGGCAGGGCCTGTTCAAAAGCAGCAGTTTCACCACCAATCATTACCGTTAAGGTCGCATTTTCAGCGCCAATGGTTTGCCCACTGACGGGTGCATCAAGGAAATCGATATTTTGTTCTTTTAATTGTGTTGCCAATTTTTTTGCCGATTCAGGAACACCACTGGTGCAATCTACCCATACAGCGCCAGATTTAATTTTGACACTGGCAATGAGCTCTTCGACTTCTCTGCTGGTTGGCAGGCAAGAAAAAATAACGTCGGCTTGAACTGCCTGTTCAAGTTCGACTGCTTGCGTGCCAAATTCAGTTGCATGCTGTTTGGCTTTTTCGAAATTACGGTTCCATACATAGACCGTGTCGAAATGTTGAGGAAAATGGGCTGCCATGCGGTAACCCATAGCCCCTAAGCCGATGAATGCAACTGACTGAATCATGATGTATCCTTTATATTTTGCTTGATCTGTGTTTTAGCCAGGTGGTCATAAATGGCCAGAATTCATTGGCACTAGATTGACTCGACATCAACCCTAAATGACCTCCCGGGATAAGAGTAAACGTGACATCCTGGCTATTTGTCAATTCAATTAAAGGTTTAACCGCTGCTGCTGATACGATCTGATCGCTACGACCCGCACCCACCAGTACAGAGCACTCAATATTCTTTAATTCGATATTCTTATCTTGTAATTGGATAATGCCATTTTTGAGCGGATTTTTTAGCCAGATATTAAAAATCATGTCCTGATTGATACCGCCCGGGTAGTCCATCATACGATTTAAAAAATTGCCCATAGTGGCATGTTCGTATAAAGCTTGCGGGTTATCAAGGTTCGCTAAAAACTGCTTTTGGCTTTGTACCCATCCTATAGGATCAATAATTTTAAAACCGAAAGCATTCAGTAATCCCGGAGTATGGAGCAGGGATTTGGGTAAGATTTCAGAATAGATCTTGTTTTGCAGGGCTTTATTTTTAGCAATCAGTTGATTGGCCTTTTGAAACAGTTTACCAATACGACCTGAAGCATAACTGTCCACTGGACTACCCAGTACAATCAGGTTTTTGACAAAATTTGGTTGTTGTAATGCGGTATATAGCATCACAAATACACCGGCCATACTCCAGCCATGCAGTGAAATTTCATCGCTACTGGAATGCTGACGAATTTTTGCAATGCAATGTGGAATGGCATCGTCAATAAATGACATAAAATTGAGGAAGCGATCTTTATAGTTATATTGACCCCATTCGATTAAATAGACATCAAAACCACTATGTTGAAAGTGTTTTACCAATGAGCGATAGGGATACAGGTCATAAATCGCCATGTTGATTGCAAGCGGGGCCACAAAGACTAACGGTTCTTTATATTGTTTATCTGGTGAAGCGTAATAACGTACACGGCTTTGTTTATATTCTGCAATGATTTCATAGGGCGTAGTTTGCGATAGAATCAGCGATTTTGAATTGAACAAACTCGTTGACAGGTTTTTGAGTTTGTTTCTATGTTTGGCAATTCTATTTTTAACTTGAATCATTGCGGGTACTGCTAACATATGAGTGGATTGATCGAAGTGTAGGCGATATTTATGCATTATACCTTGACCTTAAATGCTATAGGCGCTCAAAATGTTGGCAATTATTAGTAAAGGCAGCAGGACTGGGTAGGAAAAATGAGCCAACAAGACGACATTGAATACCAATTAGATACTTTAGCCATTCGTACAGGTCATACACGCAGTTTTGAAGGCGAGCACAGCGAGCCAATTTTCCTGACATCTTCATTTGTTTATGAAAATGCAGCAGAGGCAGCCGCTAAATTTTCAGGTCAGGAACCGGGAAATATTTATTCACGTTTTACCAATCCGACTGTAGCGATGTTTGAAAAACGTTTAGCTGCCTTGGAAGGTGCTGAACGTGCTGTGGCAACCAGTTCGGGTATGGCAGCAATTATGGCTGTTGCAATGTCATATTTGAAAATGGGCGATCATGTCATCTGTTCACGTGCGGTATTCGGTTCGACTGTATCTTTGTTCGAAAAATACGTAGCTAAATTTGGCGTAACTGTTGATTTTGTTGATTTGACAGATTTGCAAGCATGGAAAAATGCCATTAAGCCTGAAACCAAACTATTGTTTGTAGAATCTCCATCCAACCCGCTTGCTGAAGTGGCTGATGTTCAAGCCTTGGCAGACCTTGCCCATGCCAATGGTGCATTACTAGCAATTGATAACAGCTTCTGTACCCCGGTATTGCAACAACCGATTAAATTTGGTGCGGATTTGGTGGTTTATTCCGCGACTAAATACCTTGATGGTCAAGGCCGTGCTTTAGGCGGTGCTGTGGTGGGTAATCACCAACTGCTTGAAGAAGTATTTGGTTATGTGCGTACCACTGGCCCATCCATGAGTCCATTTAATGCGTGGGTATTCTTGAAAGGTTTGGAAACTTTACGTTTACGTATGCGTGAACATTCTGCAAATGCACAGAAACTGGCTGAATTTCTAAATACTCATCCAAAAGTTGAAAAAGTGTACTACGCCGGTTTAACTTCGCATGTGGGTCATGAACTTGCAGCGAAACAACAAAGCGGTTTTGGCGGTATTGTTTCGTTTGAAGTAAAAGGCGGTCGTGAAGGAGCTTGGAAAGTCATCGACAATACCCAATTTATTTCAATCACCGGTAATTTAGGTGATGTGAAATCGACAATTACGCATCCTGCTACCACAACTCACGGTAAACTCTCAGCAGAAGCGAAAGAAGCTGCCGGTATTCGTGAAGGTTTAATTCGTATATCTGTTGGTTTAGAAGATATTGATGATATTATTCGCGACATTAGTCGTGGTTTAGATTTAATCTAACTTTTTATAAATATCGATTTAGAAATTGATTGTTCGGAGAATTTTATGAACATTAATATGTTGATGCAGCAAGCACAGCGCATGCAGAAAGATGTTGAAAACAACATGAAAAAAGCCAAAGAAGAGCTTGCTCAAACAGAAGTTCATGCTGAAGCAGGCGGTGGTTTGGTGAAAGTCACCATGACTTGCCGTAACGTAGTAAAACGTATCGAAATCAGCCCTGAATTGCTTCAAGACGATGCAGACATGATTGAAGACTTGATCGCTGCTGCAATGAATGATGCTGCGCGTCAAGCTGAAGCGGTTTCTGAAGAGCGAATGAAAGCGGCTAACTCGGGTATGGGCTTGCCACCAGGCCTTTCCGGTTTATTTTAAGGAATACGTTTAGTGTTTAGTGATCGATTTGATCAACTGGTACAAGCTTTACGTATTTTGCCAAGTGTTGGGCCGAAATCGGCTCAGCGCATGGCATTGCACCTGATCATGAAAAACCGGGAAGGTGCAGTCGGCTTGGCACATGCCTTAAATGAAGCAACCACCTATATCCATGAATGTAGCATTTGTCATTCACTGACTGAAAATGAAGTCTGTGATATTTGCTTGTCCCATGAACGCGATGATCAGCTGTTATGTGTGGTCGAATCACCTGCAGATGTCATGGCGATTGAGCAAAGTGGCAGTTTTCGTGGCAAGTACCATGTACTGGGTGGGCATTTGTCGCCGCTAGATGGTATTGGTCCTGAAGAAATCGGAATTCCGTATTTGATTCGGCGCTTAAGTCAAGGCAACGTTTCTGAAGTAATACTGGCAACCAATGCAACCGTGGAAGGTCAGGCGACTGCACATTATCTGGTGGAAGCAACCAAGCATCTACCTCTCCAGATGACCCGGATTGCTCAAGGTGTTCCTCAAGGGGGAGAGCTTGAATATGTCGATAGCCATACCTTAAGTCAGGCGGTTCATAATCGTATGCGTATGAAATAAGTACCTAGGTGCTTATTTTATCATTTAAAGAGTAAACCAAGACTTTAGTAGCGTTTGCTTGATTGAAATCTAAACTTATATAAAAAACATATAAAAAATGCTTATTATTTAAAAGAAATACCTAAATTAAAGCAATATATTTTATAAACGTAAATTTTGTTATATCTAAATGCTATATATCGGTTAATATACTTTTTAAAAGAATCTGCTTTTAGACTCGGTAATATGTTTCAGTTCATTCAGCAACAAAAAGACTTAGAAAATATTTTGCATTTGATGGGTCAGACATCCATTTATGGATTAGACACAGAATTCATCAAAGTCGATACCCTGTGGCCTAAATTGGGTGTATTTCAAATTAATGTTGCAAGTCAGGTCTTTTTGCTCGATGGGACAAGTCTGGATTTGTCTGCATTTTGGAAAAAAATATTTCAAGCACATCAAAATGTCTTCCATGCTTGTAGTGAAGATATTGATTTAATTTACTACTATGCACAGCAAAAAAGCCTAAGCAATGTTTTTGATACCCAAGTGGGGTTGTCTTTTCTAGGGCACGGATTGCAAGTCAGTTATCAAAATGCGTTAAAACAGATACTCGATGTCGATATTGATAAAGATCAGACACGATCTGATTGGCTGGCACGTCCGCTTAGCCCAGAACAGCTGACTTATGCCGCCAATGATGTGCTGTATTTGATGAATTTATCTAATAAAATTCAGCATGAATTAACTGAGAAAAATTTACTTGAGTTTGCACTCGAAGATTGCCGTCATCTGACCCATGAAATTGGGCAAGAAACCCCATTGGATTTGCTCTACCATGATGTGGGCAATTACCGTCATTCACGCCGTCAACTGATGCAGTTGCAACAGCTGGCTGTGTGGCGTGAACAGATGGTTAAAGCGTTAAATTATCCACGTAGCTTTATTCTGAAAAATTCAACCATGATTGATTTGGTGGAAAAGAATCCACGTAATCATTTTCAGTTATCAGGAATTAAAGATATTCGTCAGAATATTGTGCGTGATCATGGGAAGACCATTTTAGATTTATTGAAATTCTTGCCTGAGCAGGCGGAATGGCCACTTCGTATGGCACGTCCAATTCGTCATTCATCTAAAGATATTGGTGAAAAAGTTGATAAAGTTATTCAGGCTGTAGTAGAAGAAACCACCGTACCGAAAGAAGTATTGATGCGTAAAAAATGGCTGAATGCACTGTATCAACATGTAGTTTTTCATAATGACGAACAGGATTTGCCTGCCTATCTTTTGGGTTGGCGTTATGACCTGTTAACCAAGCCATTAATTGATGTTCTGCATGCTGACGAGCAATATCTATCTACCCAAATGAAGGTGATGGAATAATTTTTAAACAGATTGATTAAAGAATTATCGTTTATACAAAATCAAGACTGATGCGTTAATAATCACTAATGTATCGGTCTTTTTTTTGCTGTATGCTTAAGCCAAGTTTTATGAGTACTGTTTCAACTATGCATTGTTCAATTTTCAAATCTAGCAAAAAAGATGAAATGTATCTTTACATTGCCCGTCCTGAGCCAACTGAAAACGAAGCTGAAGCAGCCAGTCCGCTTGAGGTTTTGCCTGAACCGATGCGTGTTGCATTCGGTCGTGCGACTTTTGTGATGGATTTAGAGCTCTCTGAGAGCCGTAAATTGGCACGTGTAAATGTGTTGCATGTGATTGACTCCATTCAAACTAAAGGCTTTTTTATTCAAGTGCCGCCAGAAGGTTTGATCAATCCTAATCAAGCTGCCCCAGAAGGGTTGCGCGGTGCCTAAAGTCGATTCAGGAGTTGCACGATGAATAGTTTTCTTTCACTACTAGATTCAATTCCTGAAGATAGCATCGCTGTCACGGTTTATGTATTGGGAAGTATTATTATTCTTTGGGCTTGGTATGCGATTGCAAAACGTTTGCCTCAACCTTTGGGTGGAATCACATGGATCGTTGGATTTGCGATTTTACTTACGCCTACGGTGTCTGAAGGGAATAATGCTTCCATCGCCCCAGCAATTTTTGGGCTGTTATTTGGCGTTTTAACCAAAGAAACTGCTTTGGTCTGGTCAAATGCTTCCCTTATCTTATTTGTTGTGGGACTTGGTCTGGTGGTTGGCTATTTATGGTCAAGATATACCGCCAACAAAGCAAAATTTGTAGTCAACAAAAATAGTTCACCGCTTTAAGTAAAACAATAAGGTTAAATTATGTCTGTGGATACTCAACAATTTTCTGGTACAGATCAGTACATTGCGACTGATAGTTTAAAACTTGCTGTAAAAGCTGCGCGCGCACTGCAAAAACCGCTTTTGGTTAAAGGTGAGCCGGGTACAGGTAAAACTTTACTTGCAGAACAGGTCGCTGAAAGTTTGGGTTTAAAATTGCTTACCTGGCACATCAAATCCACCACCAAAGCCCAGCAAGGATTATATGAATACGATGCAGTCTCACGCTTGCGTGATAGCCAACTGGGCGATGATCGTGTTTATGATATTAAAAACTATATTAAACCTGGAAAATTGTGGGAAGCATTCACCAGTGAAGAGCGCTGTGTATTGTTAATTGATGAAATTGACAAGGCAGACATCGAGTTTCCAAACGATTTATTGCATGAACTGGATAAAATGTCCTTCTTTGTTTATGAAACAGGGGAAACTATTACCGCGACACAACGTCCAATCGTGATTATTACTTCAAACAATGAGAAGGAGTTGCCGGATGCATTCTTGCGCCGTTGTTTCTTCCATTATATTGAATTTCCTGATGAAGCGACCATGCGTGAAATTATTGATGTGCATTTTCCGCAAGTCTCTACGGCTTTAGTTAATGAAGCATTGCAAGTATTCTTCAAGCTGCGCCAAATTCCGGGATTAAAGAAACCGCCGTCAACGTCTGAACTGATTGACTGGTTAAGCTTGTTGATGGCAGATGACATGCCTGAAGATATCCTGCGTAATCATGACAAATCGAAAGCCATTCCACCGCTGTATGGTGCGCTGATTAAAAACGAGCAAGATGTCCAGTTGCTTGAACGTTTAGCCTTTATGTCACGACGTTAAGGAGACATCGCCCATGTTTGTGCGATTGTTTTATACTTTGCGACGTTACGGCGTACCGGTATCGACGCGTGAATTGATTGATCTGAATGAAGCAGTGGCTTCAGGTCTGGTTTTTGCCGATCAGGACGAGTTCTATCAACTGGCAAAAACAGTCATGGTCAAAGATGAGCGTTTCTTCGACAAGTTTGACCGGGCAATGAAAGATTACTTTGATGGCATCTCAACTTTTGATCTGGATGATTTGCTCAATCAAGTACATAAATTGCCGAAGGACTGGTTTGATCTTGAGCTTCTGGAAAAACATCTCACTCCTGAGCAGCGCAAAGAACTTAAAAAAGCCGGTTCACTTGAAGAACTGATGAAGATGCTGGAAGAGCGTCTTCGTGAACAGCACAAGAAGCATCAAGGTGGTAACAAGATGATCGGTACGGGTGGTACATCGCCATTCGGTGCCTATGGTGATCATCCTGAAGGTGTGCGTATTGGCGGGCCGGGTCGTAAACGTTCTGCTGTTAAAGTCTGGGAACAGCGTAAATATCAAAACCTCGATGATGATCAAATTTTAGGTACACGCCAAATGCAAATGGCGTTGCGCCGTTTGCGTAAATTTGCGCGTCAAGGTGCAGCTGAAGAACTGGATATCAATAGCACCATTCGCGAAACTGCCAAGCAAGGCATTTTAGATGTGCAGTTGGTGCCAGAACGTCGCAACCGTATTAAAGTTTTAATGTTGTTTGATGTCGGTGGATCAATGGATTCGCATATCGCGCAATGTGAAAAATTATTCAGTGCGGCCAAAACCGAATTTAAAACCTTAGAGTATTTTTATTTCCATAACTGTTTGTATGATTATGTGTGGAAGGACAATATTCGTCGTTCTAACACGCGTATGAATACCTGGGATTTATTCAATACCTATGGCCGGGACTATCGGGTGATTGTCGTTGGGGATGCCAGTATGGCCCCCTATGAGCTAAGCTCGGCGGGCGGTTCTGTTGAATATATGAATGATGAAGCGGGCAATGTCTGGTTGCAGCGTTTACGTCAGCATTTTGAAAAAACCGCATGGCTTAATCCTGAAGAAGACCGTTATTGGCATTACACCCATACCATTGGTCAAATTAAGCAGATTTTTGAAAATCATATGTATCCAATGACCTTGAAAGGTGTGGAAGATATGACAAAATATTTAGCTCGCTAAACATAATAAAACTCAATGCGTTGGTGCTAAATAAAGAAATTGGAAAATAGATCATCAAATTAATGGTATCCCACTGCCAAATGAAGAAGGTTTCTTTGGACAATACGGTGGTCAGTTTATTCCAGCTCATTTAAAAAAGTGATGGATGAAATTAATGTGGCGTATGAGCAAATTCGTCATACGGCCGAATTTCAAAATGAATTGGCAGCTTTATTTGCCAATTATGTTGTTCGTCCAAGTCCATTGTTTCATGCCAAACATCTGTCGGATCAATTGAGTAGTGCACAAAGCTATTGAAACGTGAAGATTTAAACTACCCTGGCGCGCACATAAATAACCATTGTTTAGGTGAGGCTTTACTTGCCAAATATATGGGTAAAAGCAAAGTCATTACTGAAACAGTTGCAGGGCAGCAGGGTGTGGCCTTGGCTAGGGCATGTGCGTTAGTCGGTATTCCGCGTAAAATTCACATGGGACAAGTGGATATTGAAAAAGAACATCCAAATGTTGTGAAAATGAAAATTTTGGGCGCGACTCTGATTTCAGTCACACGCAGGACTGAAATTTTAAAAGATGCTGTGGACAGCGCGTTTGATAAATATCTCAAAGATCCGAAAAAGGTCATCTATGCCATGGGTTCAGTGGTGGGTCTGCATCCAGTTCCCAAAATGGTGCGTGATTTCCAGTTCATTATCGTCGATGAAATTAAAAGTGCAGACTCAAGACCGTTTCTGTTCGAATTCGGATTATATCGTGGCCTGTGTCGGTGGTGATTCAAATGCGATGGATGCTTTCACCGCATTTTTAAATGAACCAGATGTGAAACTTGTGGGGGTTGAACCTGCAGGACATGGTTTGGATTCAATATGCATTCGGCAACCTTGACTTTGGGTAAACCGAGTCAATTGCATGGCGTGTTATGTGCTTGAAGATGAGCAAGGTGAGCCATTGCCGGTGCATTCAATTGCTTCTGGTCTGAATTATTTGGGTGTAGGGGCCCAACACACAGCTTCTTTGAAAGACTTGGGGCGAGTGGAATACTCAACCGCAACAGATCAGGAAGGCTTGGATGCCTTTATGACATTGTCGCGTGTAGAAGGTATTGTTCCTGCGCTTGAAAGTTCACATGCAGTAGCATAGCGATATGTGAAGCACCAAAAATGGCTAAAGATGTGAAAATGATAGTGAACTTATCCGGTCGTGATGATAAAGACTCTGACTATGTGGCTGCAAAATTAGGTTTGAATTAGTTATAAAAATCTCTCTTGTGTCATATAGGGTTCATCTTATAAAAAGAAGGACTTTCTCCTCTGTTTTTTTAAAGGGATGAGTAAAAGTCTCCTTTGTTAAAGGGAGATTTAGGTGGATTAAAAAAACCTCTCATTACGAGAGGTTTTTTATTAGATTTAAGCATTTAACTAGCAATATATTGTTGTAACTGATCAATGAGTTTACGCTGATCATCCATGACGGCTTTAACCAAGTCACCGATCGAGATTAAGCCGATAAGTTTGTCATTTTCAACTACCGGAAGGTGGCGCAAATGGCGATCGGTCATTAAGCCTAAGCAATCTTCAACACTGGTCGATTTGGTAACTGTTAATACCTTTGCAGTCATAATTTCACTGACTGAAGTTTCTTTAGACGTACGTTCCATCAACATAACCTTACGTGTGTAATCACGCTCAGAAAGAATACCGACTACTTTATCTTGGTCAGTGACCACAACTGCACCAATGCCTTTATCTGCCATAAGTGAAATTGCTTCAAGTACAGTTGCTTCAGGACTAATCGTAAAAATAGTTTGTTCAATTTTATCCTGAATAACTTGTGCTACATTGGTCATTTACTGTCATCCTTTATTGTTTGTTATTTGACATTAAACTTAGCGCGAAATGAGAAAAATGCCAATACTATTCAAGTCAGAAACTTAATTTTATATTTCTCTGTATTTCGCTTTAATAGTTTGCACAACTGCCTAAGCAGGTTGCAAAGATTCAGAGAAAAAGAAATGACGCATTTGTTGAGTGGTCAATTTAAATTTTCGACTTGAAGAATTACATAAAGCAGGGGTGACTTTTAAACGCGTTAATGTCGGCAGCAAAGATTCTTGAAAATCATGAGGGGTGATTTTACGCGGCGTATAGTCGGGCCAATGTAATTGGGCATACTTATGTGCTTGAACACTGTTCAGCCAAAATGGAAAAATATAGTCTTCATGGTCAGACATCATTGCCCAGCCTTGTTGGTGATATAAACCCCAAAGTACACCGCAATACGTCATCGACTTTAAAAGCGTAATTTTAAAGAACAAGTCTTTAGGAATAAGGTGTAAAGATCTAATCTGATTCATACCAAAAGCATCTAGTGACTTCAGGAGCTATTGTAGGAAATTTAGATTAAAGTTCAGTGTAAGCTTTGAGAAACTATGTAAGGAAATATGTATTTAAAAACAATAGGCATTAAAAAACGCCACCTTAGTGACGTTTTATTAAGCTTGCATAGTGGCTAAATTCTGCCAGTATTGGGCTTTTAGCGAATCACGTTCTACACGGAAACCTTGATAATAAAGTTCCGCCAGGAACAATGCTGCTTTACCATGCCCAGCACGAGCGACATCTTCCAATTTTTGAACTGCATCTGCAAAATTCATTTGTGATTGAATAGTATTTACTGCATCTGCATATGCATGTTCTAAGTCTTGGTGAGAGAGTTGTTGAATCATATTAAACTCCTTATTGTAATTATGATTGCTAAAGCTAAGACTTTTAAGTTCGTCTTGATACTAATTTAACTAGCTATTGTTAAAGTAATATTACATTTGACTTGAATTGTCAAACAATATATGTGGGTCATTCTTATTAATTCAAGTTTACATGATTAAACAATGCACTAAATGATTTTTTATTAATATGGATATACGGAAACTCGTAACTATAAGGAGAATAACATGACAAAAACATTAGATGGTTTGAATTTTGATTTGCCTCCAACAGCCGCTCAAATTGTTGAACTGGCTCATCAACATCGCAAAAATTTAGACGAAGCAGTTTTTCATCAAGAAATTCACTTAGGTGATTTTTGTTTAGCTCAGCGTAAAAGAGTTTACGATTTTACCCGTCAGTTGGATCCACAACAACGTGAACAATTTTATGATATTTATAATGGCGAGTTAAAGCGTGTCGCGGATGATGATGAACTGCATCCAGTTGATTCAGAAAGAGGTGTCGGGGTTTTTGCGATTGCGCTTGTTTTAGGGATTATTGCGTTGGTACTTTACTTTGCCGTGATCAGAAACGTAATAGGATAAGCACTTGAGGATTGCTCAATTTCTGCTGCAAGTGCTTTGAAATTGAGCAAATCTGCTTGTACTTATTTTTACCGCACCCTACACTACCTTGAGTTCGAGGTAGGTTATGCATATCGCTATACAAAAAATTGTTCAATTAAAATCTGAAATAAAGCTGGAAAATGTTTATAACGTGCTCATTGTTACGATTATCGCCATTATATTAACGCTGGCTTTAATTGCCCTGCATCGACCAATTTCAGTTTCACAATTTGAAAATATTGTGAAACTTTCATCTCAAGCCAATTATCCTGATACCCAAGAAATGGCCTTGCACCTGATGCAGCAGCCTCAGGTTCCTTATGCTCAATACCTTAAATTGATGCAGGCGCATCAGTTGGAAATGAAGCAGGCACATCAATTATCTCCTTTGCAGGTGGAGCAATAATCGTTTTAGGTATTTGCTCTATTGAAGGTGTAGCAAGCTTTGGCACCTGTGGAAGTAAATTTTGCTTGAGTGTGGTTTCCAAAGCCCGTTTATCTAATTTGTTATTGACCACAATAAGGGTTAAGCGTTCAGGATGAAGATGTTTCTGAATCGAATTTTGTACATCTTGAGCGGTAATTTTCTCTAATAAGGTTGGGTATTCATTCAAATAACCGGCCGCTTGATTATAAAAACCCATTGAGCCTAACTGGGCATTGATATTGGCATTGCTACTATAATTATTTGGAAAAGCCCGTAACATGCCAGCTTTGGTTTCCTCCAGCTGTTTTTGATCAATTGGTTGTGTCACAAAATTCACTAAAGCCTGATGAGCGACTTGCATACTCTCGAGGAGTTGGTCTTGTCGGGTTGAGTAACTAAAACTAAAAGTCCCCGGAACTTGGCTGAATGAAAATGAACTATAAGCCCCATAGGTGTAGCCACGTTTAACCCGCAGTTCTTTCATCAAGACAGAATTAAAACCACTCCCACCGAACATTTGATTGGCCACTTCTAAAGCTAAACGATCTGGATCAAAGCGTGTGGTGCCTAAATGCCCCATAGTCACATGTGCTTGACTGGAATTAAAAGTAAGGTGGCGAATATCAAAAGTTGATTTATGGACTGGTTGAGCCAGCGGCTTGGCTTTTTGCCCCTGTTTTAAGTTTCCTGCAATCCGTTCAGAAAGTTGTAAGGCTTGTTTGGAGCTGAGCTGGCCAGTAATGGCGATATTCAGATTTTGTGCCACCAGAAATTGATCACTAAATTGTTTCAGTTGTACTGGGGTGATTTTACTAATACTGCTTTGTGTTCCGGTAATCGGTTCTGCATAGGGATGTTTTCCATACAAAGCACGATAAAACTGAACATTCATCATCCGGCTTGGACTTTCCTGGATCTGCTTTTGACCTACTTGGGTATTGCTTAATACCAAATTAATACTCGATTTTTTAAAAGTCGCATGATTTAAAATTTCCATCATCATGCCTAGTGCCGGCTCAAGTTTTTTCGGATCTGATAGCACCCTTAGTTTTACAACGAACATATCCCGATAAGCTTGAGCACTAAATTGCGCGCCAACTTGTTCAAAAGCACTCGCAATTTCGTTAGCAGTATACTTTTCTGTGCCTTCATCAATCAGCTTTGCTGCCATATTGGCAACCCCATACAAACCTGGAGCGATCTCTTCATCCCGTGCGGCACCTGCATTAAATGTCAGTTGGATATCCACCATAGGGAGATCTTGTGATTCAACAAACAGGGTACGGACTTTATAGCGATTTTTCAGTTCATGAACATAAGGCGCATTAAATTGAAGTTGTTTATTATTGATTTTTAAGCTTTGTAACAGGGGAATCGAGGTTAAATGCGTCGGGTTTTCATCGCCCATGCTATTTAAATTTACCTCGGCAAGTGTAGATTGGACACAGATAATTGAGCCGAGTAAAACCAGAGGGTGTAGCTTCAACATGTAAAATTCCGTTATTGTGCTTTATTTTCGGGAGAAAGATATAAAGTGCTGAGATTGTCACGGGTAAAATAAATATTTGCCACGCGCTGAATATCATGAGGGCTTACGGTTTCAAAGTGCTTTGGAAGTTGATCCATTAAGCGAAAACTTAAACCATTGATTTCTAAGTTGCCGATCATTTTGGTTTGTCCCGCAATATCGTCTTGGCTGTAAACCAAGTTAGCCACGTATCTAGCCGTTACACGTTCAACTTCTTTGGGTTTAATCAGTTCAGTCTTTAATAAATCAATTTCATTTTGAATGGCTTTTTCAGCCTCTTGCAAACTCACACCATCCGTAGGTAATGCGGAAATACTGAGTAAGCTGTCTCCACGACTATAGGGGTCGTAAGAAACGCTAACTGCGGTCAAAATTTTCCTGTCGCGGACTAAGCGATCTTGGAGTCTTGAGGAAATACCACTGTCTAATACGTTTTTAATAATAGTGAGTGCATAGGCATCTTGCGGATTTTTCGCGGTCACCAGTGAACGTACATTCCAAGCCATATATAAATTTGGCACTTGTACAGGTAAGTTGAGTTCCATATGGCGATAACCCACTCGGTCAAACTCCAATACGTCATTTCTGGCCGGTGTTTTTCTGGCCGGGATGTCGCCAAAATACTTTTGCACTTGTAATAAAGTGCTTTCAGAATCAACATCACCGACAATAATCAATATGGCATTATTGGGGGTATACCAGTCGCGATACCATTTTTTCACATCTTCAAGCTGAATGTTTTGAAGATTTTTCATATACCCAATCACCGGTTGCCGGTAATGGCTGGTTGGATAAGTAATCCATTTAAATCGTTCAAAGGCCAATGATCTTGGATTGTCATCTGTACGTAAGCGCCGTTCTTCCATTACTACTTTTATTTCCGGATCGAAATCTTGCTGCCGTAACAGCAGATTGCTCATGCGATCCGCTTCAAGCTCTAAAGCCATCGGTAAATAGGTTTTCGGGTAAAGCTGATAATAGTTGGTGTAATTGGTAAAGGTTGAAGCATTCACGCTGCCGCCATAAATACGGCTTAAACGGGTAAACTCGTCATTCGGAACTTTATTGGTGCCTTTAAACATCATGTGTTCAAGCACGTGGGAAATTCCCAGTAAATTCCCTGATTCATCGCTGCTTCCCACGCCGTACCAAATTTGAGTCATCACCATGGGGGAGCGATGATCTTCACGAATAATCACTTTTAAGCCATTTTTGAGCGTGGTTTCAAAGGTGGTACGCGCTAATTCACTGCGGGTCTCGGCATGAAGCCATCCGCTTTGCGTTGAGAGTAAGGCAAAGCCCATAGGTAAAATGTATTTTTTAAAAAAAGATAGCTTTGGAAAAAGTGAGAAGTAACTTTTGGGCACAATATTTACCAAAGTGATTAATTGTATTTATGGTTATTTTTAAGAAATTCCCGTTTGAAAGCAAGGCGGAGTTGTTCGTTTTTGGTGTGTTGTACGTCTACTGGGGATTGCAAAGGAAATCTATGCTAGAATCCTTGTTTTTCAACGCAATGCTTTTCAAGGATTCGGCATGCAACAGCAATCTAATGGGCAAAATAAATTTTTGATTGATGCTGATATCGGGGATGACGATGTCACTTTACCGAATTTACCTGCGGTAAATGTACCTATTGTTGAAACTCCAAAACAAGAACAAGCAACTGTTTCTGCGCCTGTAGCCACAGAAACTGAGCAAGATGATGCATCTAAGAGTGGTTTTTTTAGCCGCATGAAAGTGGGCTTAACTAAAACCCGTAAAAACCTTGCTGATGGCATGGTAAATATTCTGATCGGTGGTAAAGAAATCGATGATGAATTATTAGAGGAAGTTGAAGAGCAATTACTGGTTGCAGATATTGGTGTTGAAGCGACTAAAACCATTATTGCTAATTTAACCGAGCGTACTACGCGTGGTGATTTGATCTATTCACATTCGTTGTATAAAGCTTTGCAAGAAGAGCTGTTGGCGATTTTGGCTCCACGTGTCAAGCCTCTACACATTGACCCAAATAAAGCGCCGTTCGTTATTTTGGTGGTGGGCGTCAATGGTGTCGGCAAAACCACGACCATTGGTAAACTGGCAAAACGATTACAAGGTGAAGGCAAGAAAGTCATGTTGGCAGCGGGCGATACATTCCGTGCTGCAGCAACAGAACAGCTTCAGATTTGGGGTGAGCGTAATAATATTGCAGTGGTATCGCAAGGTCATGGTGCAGATAGTGCTTCGGTCATTTTTGATGCTTTTGAAAGTGCGCGTGCTAAAGGTATTGATGTACTTATTGCTGATACTGCAGGGCGTTTACATAATAAAAGCCACTTGATGCAAGAGCTCACCAAAGTTAAACGCGTAATGCAAAAAATTGACGCAACTGCACCGCATGAAATTATGTTGGTGGTCGATGCAGGTACGGGTCAAAATGCCATTAATCAAGTTGAAATGTTTGATGAAGCGGTTGGCTTAACCGGGCTTACCATTACCAAGCTTGATGGTACGGCAAAGGGTGGTGTGCTGTTTAACATTGCCAGTCGTACCCATGTGCCGATTCGTTTTATTGGTGTGGGTGAAAAAATCGACGATTTACGTCCATTTTCGGCAAAATCTTTTGTTGCAGCATTGTTTGAAACTGAAAATAAATAGTGTGTGATAATTCACACAAACTCCGCTAAGTGCGGAGTTTGTTGTTTTTAGGCTAATTGACTGATTTAAAAAACAACATCTAAGAATAACTTATTCAAAGAAGTACGCTGGAACAAATTAGAATCGAAAGATATTAAAAGCTTTAGCATTCGTATTGGGGAGTACTGCTGTGGCATTGTTAGAGAAAATTGGGCATGTCCTGAAGTCAGATATCACCAAAGATTTTAAGCTTAAAAAAAGAGCTGCTGAAGAAATGCAGGAACTCACTTTTGTTGATCATTTGAAAAAACGTCGCAGCATCTATGTGCTTGGAAAAAAGGTCCATTATAGTCAAGCCTACTTGGCAGAACTCATTCAAGAAGCGGTAAGAAGTTGTCCATCTGCCTTAAATTCTCAAAGTTCACGTATTGTGGTGTTATTTGGTGAGTCTCATGAAAAATTTTGGGACATTGTCAAGGATGTACAGCGAAAATTGGTTGCTGTGCATGTTTTTGCCGGTACAGAAATGAAGATAGAGCAGTGTGCCGCAGGTTTTGGTACGGTACTTTTTTATGAGGATCAGCAAACCATTCAGTTATTACAAAAGAAAATCCCTTTCAATGCGGGTGATTTTCCGGTCTGGTCAGAACAGACTTCAGGCATGGCGCAATATGCAGTATGGACGGCCTTGGCTGATTCGGGTATCGGAGCTTGCCTGCAACACTATAACCCGAGTATAGATTCAGCTGTTGCAGACTATTTTAATATAGACGCATCGTGGTTGCTTCGAGCACAACTGGTTTTTGGTTCAATTGAACAGGAACCTGGCTCTAAACATGATTCCCAAGATGGAGATCGATTTAGAATATTGGTCTAATTGATGTTATATAAATAAAGCACTTTTAATAGGTGCTTTTTTGAGTTTTTAAATCGGCATAAAATTCTGAAAATACTTCATAAAACTGTTCTATAAATAAAACACAATGTCACTTTTTTAGTCATGTACTCATACTAGAATTAACTTAAGATAAACTCATCCTAATAATGTTTAACAAAAATCAGAGGGAAATAAATCATGTCATTTCTAGAGCAAATTAAACAACGCCGTAGCATTTACTCAATCGGTAAAAATGTTCGATTGGCACAAGATAAAATCGAAGAAATTATTAAAGATGCGGTACGCAATAGTCCATCTGCTTTTAATTCACAAACATCACGTATTGTTACCCTATATGGTGAATCACATACCAAGTTTTGGAATATCGTACGTGAAACACTCCGTAAAATGGTGCCAGAAGACGCATTTGAAAAGACCGATACAAAAATTAATAGTTTTGCGGCAGGTTATGGCACTGTTTTATTTTTCGAAGATCAAGATGTTGTCAAATCGTTGCAAGAGCAGTTTTCATTATATGCGGATCATTTCCCGGCATGGTCAGAGCATTCAAGCGGTATTGCGCAGTTTGCCGTGTGGACGGCATTGGCGGAACACCATATAGGTGCTTCATTACAGCACTATCATCCAGTGATTGATAATGAAGTTGCCGAGACTTTTGATATTCCTAAAAACTGGAAATTACGTGCTCAGTTGGTGTTTGGTTCAATTGAGGCACCTGCTGGAGAAAAAACCTTTATGGATGATAAACTGCGCTTTAAGACATTTAACTAAGCATTTCTTTACTTAAAGGCAAAGAGAGCGTTATTGAACGCTCTTTTTTATGTCTCAAAAAATCTTAACTTCATATCTGTGAAATTGAAAAGCTTATCTCAACAAAGTCTTGAAGATACTGGTGTATTAAAAATGGCTTTGTCATAAAATCGTCATTTATACATTGCATAGTGCAACTGAATTTTAACAATGAAAGAAGAGAAAGCAGAATGGCTTTAAGATTAACTTTTGCTGCAGCCGCATTAATGATCAGTGGTGCTGCATTTTCGGCAGTCACGATTACAGTACCTGAAGAAATCAAAATTCTTGCGGTAAATGATCAGGAAGTTAATACAGGATTATTCCGTTCAGCGAACAATCAATATAAAGTCGATGCAGGTGAAAGTAGTATTAGTGTGCGTTACACCCAATATTTTGAACACTTGAATGGTGAACACGATATTGTTAAGTCTGGGGTGGTGACGCTAAAAACTCCATCGCTAAAAAATGGTGAAAATTACCGATTAGATTTGGTAAACGCACCAACGAGTTTTGAAGCTGCAAAAAAATATGCTGAACAACCTGTCGTGGCTTTATTCGATAAGAATAAACAAATGCTGGTTCAACAAAGTGGTGCAAATACAGAACAAAAACCTTGGTTAGGACGAGGTATCTTGGCAAAAGCCACAGATTTGACTCAAAAGAAATCAACACCAGTTAATCAGCCAGCTCCAGTTTATACACAGGCAGCAGTTGTTTCAGGTGCTGCTTCACTAGCTAACTTAGATTCTAGCAATACAGCAGATCAACAACTGATTCAGCTTTGGAAAAATACAAATAAAGCCGAACGTCAAAGATTTATGAGTTGGTTGGCTGACCAAGCAAACTAATGCATGCGTTCATTCATTTAAAAGAAAAGCTAGTTTAATGCTGGTTTTTCTTTTTATAGCTATGGTTGTGAGCTGGGAATTGCTCTTCTCTAGATGGGAAAGTGTAGAAAAAAGATTCAAAAAGTGAGAAAAGCAGCATTTTGGTTTAAAAAACAAACAGTCGGTTCTATTTTTAAGTTATTTTGATAAATAGGGGTTGCGTCCCTTAATAAACTGTATAGAATACGCAGCATCCCGACGCGATACAGCAAACGAACTTAGCTGATTGGGTTAAGTTGTTGAGTTTATTGCGTTGAAACTTGTCTCTGACGAAGAGCAAGATAGATCATTAAGAGATTATGAAGAACAACTTGTGTGGATTTTTACTGGTTGATCGATCGAAATTATTTTCATTGATTGATG